>JAJTCL010000184.1 GCA_021323255.1 Propionibacteriaceae bacterium
GGCTTCACCGTGCTGGTCTTCTGCCAGCTGTTCAACTGCTTCAACGCACGCTCCGGAACCGTCAGCGCGTTCCGCCACCTATTCGTCAACCGTTGGTTGTGGGGCGCCATCGCACTCTCCACGGTCCTCCAGATTGCGGTAGTCCACATTGGGTTCCTCAAGACCGCCTTCGGCACCGTGCCGCTGAGTTGGGACCAGTGGCTCGTCTGCATCGCGATGGGCAGCATAGTGCTCTGGTTCAGTGAGCTCCGGAAGCTGGTCGCCCGCTCGATCCGCCGCTGACCACTCAGTTGCCGGCGGCCTTATAGCGCTCAACTACTTCAGTCGAGATGCGTCCACGGCTATTGACGTCAATGCCATTCGCTTTGGCCCACTTCCTGATCGCCTTGGTATCAACTTGCCGGATGACGCCGATTTACGCGCGCGCCTGCTGCCTACCTTGCGGCCATGGCAATGAAGTCGCCCAGGCTGTTACGGAGCCGATTGGCATTGCGGTCGGACACGTCGATCTCGTATTCGATGCCATCAAGGGCGAATCGAATGGTCTGCGTCGCGTCCGAGCCATCGATGTCGTCCTGAAGACTCGTCAAACCCTGGTCGCTATGGCTCTTCTTTCTTCCCCGTCTGTGCTAGATGAGAAATCGTAGCTTGCTAACCAGGAATCGTCGTATTGACATCGAGCGGTTTCAGTATCCTGACTACTGTCGTGGGATAACTGTGAGCACTCGCTCGATATGGGTACGGAATTCGCGCATAAAGTCGCTCAGGAAAGCTGCAGTCGCGTCGTTAGTGACCTCACCATCATTGGTGAAGACCTCAGATGAGTAGTGAATATAGGCCTCCGGAGCGGTCATCTGCCGGGCGTTGCAAAAGCTAAGAACTCCGCGGAGACTCTGCTGAGCAACGGCTGTGCCGATCTGGCCGATCGAGGCGCCGATGACCGCGGCAGGAATGTGATCGAAGGAGTTTTGACCCCATGGCCGCGATGCCCAGTCGATCGCATTTTTCAAGGCCCCGGGAATGGATCGATTGAACTCGGGAGTGACGAAGAGCACAGCATCTGATTTCCCGATTGCTTCCTTCAAGGCAATCGCCTCAGGTGGGTAGCTATCGTCGTAGTCCTGGCTGTACAGCGGCAAGTTGTTGATCGGTAGCTCGCTGAACTCGAGATCTTTTGGTGCCAGGCGGATGAGCGCTTTTGACAGTATGCGGTTGATGGACTTCGACGAGAGACTCCCGACGAAATAGCCGACCTGGTAGGTAGTCATGGCAACTCCTTCGTAGTTTGACCGGAGACGATGATTTCAGGTTAGGACGCGGGCAGCCAACTCCTCCGATCGCTGTTCGCATCAAGTAAGCGTCTTGCTCTTCCCTGCTGTCGAGCACCACTGTGTTCGGGATTGACAGCAGCGACACTTTCCGTGCGACCCCGATCTCCAGTGATCGTCAATTGTCGGCGCAACCGACCCAGAACACTTAATGCCGGGCTGGTTCGGCGCCGGTATCGCCGCACCGGCATAGACGACGAGTCTCTGCCAATCGTAGGGCAATCGAACGGCATTCCGCGCTTCTGAATTACCACGGTGCCCGCTCTGCATGCGGCACCCGCAGTATCAGCAAGGAGTCGAGTGATGGCTGTACCGTAGAAGCCGGTGCGGCTACAAGGAGCAACACCATGGAGCACCGCGATCACCAGCATCCGCGTCCCGTACAGGCAGCAAATCACGGCAAACATGCCGAACCTGCCGCGGAGCGTGCTGGCCATGAGGTCCACCATGGTGGGCACCAAAGTCACGCTGGTCATGGCGGCCACGCCGACCATGCAGCGCAGTTCCGCGACCTGTTCTGGGTCTCCTGCGCGCTCGCTCTCCCGGTCGTGTTCTTCAGCGAGATGGTGGCGAATCTGCTCGGGTACGCCGTGCCGGGCTTCCCCGGTGCTTCATGGATCTCGCCGGTGCTCGGCACGGTCCTCTTCTTCTATGGCGGCCGCCCGTTCCTGATCGGTGGCTGGAGCGAGCTTCAGGCGCGCCAACCAGGAATGATGCTGCTGATCTCGATGGCGATCACGGTCGCCTTTCTGGCTTCCTGGGCGACCACTATGGGCATCGGCGGCTTCGACCTGGACTTCTGGTGGGAGCTCGCCCTGCTCATCGTCATCATGCTGCTTGGCCACTGGCTGGAGATGCGCGCGTTGGGCGCGGCCTCCGGGGCGCTGGACGCCTTGGCCGCGCTGCTGCCCGACACCGCCGATCGGGTCTCCGGTGACCGTATCGAAGTCGTGCCGGTGGCCGAACTGGCGAAAAGTGACGTCGTCCTGGTCCGCACCGGTGGCCGGGTGCCCGCGGACGGCACGGTCGTGGACGGGCGGGCCGAGGTTGACGAGTCGATGATCACCGGAGAGTCTCGGACCGTCTCTCGTGGTCAGGGCGACTCGATCGTCGCAGGGACGGTGGCGACGGACAGTGCCCTCCGGGTCCGGGTGACGGCAGTGGGTGAGGACACCGCGCTCGCGGGGATCCAGCGACTGGTCGCCGACGCGCAGTCGTCGTCCTCGCGGGCGCAGGCGCTGGCCGACCGTGCGGCGGCCTTCCTGTTCTACTTCGCCGCCGCCGCCGCGGTCACCACGTTCACCGTGTGGACCGTTCTGGGCGAGATGGACGACGCGGTCACCAGGGCCGTGACCGTGCTGGTGATCGCCTGCCCGCACGCCCTGGGGCTGGCCATCCCGTTGGTCATCGCGATCTCCACCGAACGCGCCGCCCGGGCGGGCGTTCTGGTCAAGAACCGGATAGCCCTAGAGCGGATGCGCAGCGTCGATATCGTCTTGTTCGACAAGACCGGCACCCTGACCCAGGGCCAGCATGTCGTGACCGGTGCCGTGACTGTGAACGGCGTCACCGACACGGAGCTGCTCAACCTCGCCGCGGCGGTCGAGGCCGACAGCGAGCACCCCGTCGCGCGCGCCATCGTCCACGCGGCCAACGGGTCCGCAAGGCACGCCCGTGACTTCCGATCCCTGCCTGGACGTGGCGTCCAGGCGGTCGTGGACGGTGAGCGGGTCGCGGTCGGCGGCCCCGGGCTCCTCCAAGAACTCGGTGCCGACGTACCCGCGGTGCTTGCATCCCGGACCCGCGGCTGGGCCGAGCGAGGCGCCTCGGTCCTCCACGTGATTAAAGGCCATGAGGTGATCGGGGCCATTGCCCTGGAGGACGCGCCGCGCGAGGAGTCCAGGCAGGCCGTCGACGCCCTGCACGCAGACGGCCTCAACGTCGCGATGATCACCGGCGACGCGCATCAAGTCGCCGCCGCGGTCGCCGCTGACCTCGGGATCGACGAGGTGTTCGCGCAGGTGCTTCCCCAGCACAAGGACGCCAAGGTGAACGAGCTCCAAAAACGCGGCCACCGCGTGGCGATGGTCGGCGATGGCGTGAACGACGCCCCCGCGTTAGCTCGCGCCGACGTCGGCATAGCGATCGGCGCCGGCACGGATGTGGCGATCGAGTCCGCCGGCGTCGTCCTGGCGTCCGACGACCCCCGAGCGGTGCTGTCCGTCATCGAGCTGTCCAAAGCCAGCTACCGCAAGATGTGGCAAAACTTAGTCTGGGCGACTGGATATAACGTGGTGGCGATTCCGTTGGCTGCCGGTGTGCTGGCCTTCGCCGGAGTCGTGCTCTCGCCGGCGATGGCGGCCGTTCTGATGTCGGCGTCGACCATCGTCGTGGCGCTCAACGCGCAACTGTTACGCCGCCTCGACCTCGACCCAGCGCGGCTCGCGGGCAGCAACCCAATCGGTGACCATGCCGCCACCTCTTAACAAGCAAGCTCTTCAGTCACGCGTGGCGTCAAAAGTCGGGTCCCTCACCACCGCAGGAGCGCGCCGATGCCCGCGGCGTCGCCAAGCACGCCGTCGGCGGCACCCTCGACGGGGCTGACCCGGGCTCGGGTGGAGAGCGCCCGCTCGACGAGCCGCTCGGTCAGCCGCGGCCCGGCTGTGGCTGCTTCGTTGCCTGCGCCGACCTCTTCGTCCGCGTACAAGGCTCCGTCGGCGCCCACCGAGCCGATGTAGCGGACCTCTGGGTCGTAGACCAGATGGGCGACCCGGCCGGCGTTCAGTGCCGCGATCACCTGGGACAGTCCGAGCGCGCCAGCTTGGCTGAGCCCTGCATCCCGCACCTGCTCAAGCAGCCGCCACTCGCGAGACGCGTGGTCCTCATGCAGCTGCTCGGTGACCGCGGCCAGCAGTCCCCCGTCATCGAGTCCCGTGAGCACCCGGGCGTCGCGGATCACCTTGTCATGGAGCGGGGCGGGGAGTTTCACGGCAACCGGTTCCGTCCATCGCTCACCGCCGCTGACGAGGATCCGTTCCAGAGCGACGCTGCGCATGATCGGGTGCAACGACCAGCTGACACCCTTGTGACCGGAGATCACATATCTTTCGGTGGCTCCTTGTCCGAGTCGGGATGAACAGCGCGGAGTGCTTGCTCCGGTTCCATTCCAGCGAAGACCATGACGTCGATCGCGATCATCCGGACGGCGGCGCAGGCGTCGGCCAGAGCGGACTGGGCGGGTACGGCGGCGCCGTGCACGATGAGCCAGGAGGCGAGGTCCAGGGCGCGGTCGGCGGCACGTTGTCGGGCGGGGCCATCGCCCGGATCCCGGGCCATGTCAGCCAGGGCGGTTGCTAACTGCCGAATTGCCGGCGCTAGTGAGTGACGTTCCTGATCGGTGGTCGCCATGGCGGTCCGGGCCAGCATGACGCCACTGCCTGCGAGCAGGTCCAGCTGATCGGCACGCTGCTTTTCGAGTGCCACCTGTGCAGCCCTCATCCGCCAGGTCAAGGAGTGACGCACGATCCGGGCGCCGGCCGCGCGGACTGTGTTGAGAGCGACCAGATCGTCGCGCAGTGCGCGTAACTGGCGTGTTGCCTGGTCGGCCAGCTGATGGTTGTTTTGTTCAAGAGCGTCGGCGGTGAGCCGTAGGCCCTCGGCCAGGCTCGACAGCACGGCACCTTCCGCGCGACGGAGCAGTCGAAGCGGCTCGGGTGCGAACAGCAACTGGCTGAAAACCAACGCCACTCCAACACCGATCAGCGCGTCAAGCAACCGCTCCCACCCTTGTTCTTGGCTTCCGAAAGTGGTGATGAGCACGGCACTCACAGCCGCTTGAGCCACGACGATGGGTTGATCGTCCACCGCCCGTGCGATCAGCATGGCGAAGAAGGTCGCCAGCGCCAGAGTCCATACTCCGCCACCGGCGAACTCCACCACCAACTCAGCGACTGCAATGCCGACCACTACCCCGATCAACAGCCGGACAGCGTTCGACCCTCTGCGCCCGAGAGTGACGTTAAGACCCACAATGGCCGCGATCGGCGCGAAGAAAGGCTCGGGGTGTCCAGCGAACCGCACCGCGATCACCCATGCGGCTACAGCCGCGGCGGTCTGCTGCGCAATCGGCCAGACTGAGCCTGCCCATCGGCGAAGCACCGTTTCCATCATCCGTTGCACCCCTTGGTCGATCCGCCAGGTGGGCCTCTTCTGCGTATGTGCCGTCGAGGGTCGTCAGACCTCGACGGGCGGCTTCCGCCGCGCTGGAGACATCACCCTAGATACTCGTCTGCGGCCATATTCGGCACTCAACTTCATCTGCAGTGAGGTTTCCGCCGCGGACGTGTACTTGGGGACCGCCGGGGTGGTCAGGCGAGCAACAGCTGGAGGAATTCGCGTAACCCTGTTGGCCCCTCGACGATCAGGTCCGCCGCCGCGAGCAACTCCGCCGGTGCCTCTGCCGATCGCACGGCCACCTTCAACGCCTCGGTGCCCTCTGTTGTCAGGTCGGCTGCTGCGTTAAATGCGGGTACGTCGCCGAGGTCGTCACCGGCCACAACCACTACCCGAGCTCCCGATTCGGCCACAACACGACGGACCGCATCCCCCTTGTCGCTGCGCACCGCCGGTCGCAGCTCCCACACCAGCTTCCCGAGAATGATCTCGAGCCCGTGCCGGTCAGCGATCTCGCGCGCCGC
>JAJTCL010000185.1 GCA_021323255.1 Propionibacteriaceae bacterium
TCCTCACCCTGCGGATCGAAATCCTGTGCCCCAGCGATGGTCAGCTTCTTCGGCTGAGCCGGCGAGCGCTCCGAGGTGCCTGATTGATCGTTCGTTTCCGGTGTGGCGGACAGTCGCCGATCCAGAATGATCGCGGAGATGATTCCCGCCGCGATCAGCAACACCGCCAGCACCAGCAGCAAGCCGATCCAGCGCCTCTTGCGCTCCTGTGTCGTGGGGGGTGGAGCCGCGGTCCTGGCTCGGGTTGGGCGGGTGGTCGTGGCAGGTCCCGACGGAGGCCTGCCAGCCGAGACGCGGGTGTGTTGAGTGGTTGGCGGGGCACTGGCTGCCGGGATGGTGCGGGTCCGGATGGCTTCTTGTCGCGTAGTCGTCTGGTCCAGGAGCGAAGAGACGGGCTGCGCTGTTGCTTCGGGATCGGCTGCTTGCGAGCTGCCGGTCACGGTAGGGATCGGCTGACGTAGCCGTCGCTCCAGGTCGGATGCCGCATCAGCGCTGCCCAGCACCTTGGTCAACGCCGTTACGATGCCTCCGGCGGTGGTGATGGCGGGTGCGTGATGCCGGGGCGGGTCGCCGAGAATCTGGTCGCAGACATTGTCCAGCGCCGGTGATACTCCGGCCCGCACCTGCCGCGGCGTCATCCAGCGATGTCCCATTGACGGCGCATCGGGTAGGCCGAAGGCCGGCCCGCCGGGCCATCGGCACACCAGCGACGCATAGAGCAATCGGCCTAGGTCTGTGACGTCGATCAGCTCTGCAGTGTCGGCGCCGGGCACCACATCACTGGCGATGGGCCGGAGCGCGGTCTCGATCAGCAAACCTACGATCTTGATGTTCCCGGTCGGGGTGATGATCACCGTCTCAGGGCTGATCCGGCGGTGGTAGAGCCCGAGACTGTGCACTCCGGCGAGCGCGTCCGCGACCTCCCGAGCGATCCAGGCGGCTTCCAGGCCGGAGAGCGGGCCATGGCTCAAGATCATCTCAAGCGACTGTCCGGTGGCGTACTCACAAACGATGTAGGAGCCCACCGCCGGATCGCTGCTGTGCACCGCATCGAGCACCCGGAGAAAGCGAGAATCCGTGGCCACTGATGCCTTGCGGGCCGCGGTCAGCAGCTCGTCTTCCCCGGGGTCTCCTGGGGCAAGCAGGTGAACCAGTACCGATCGGGACAACACCTGGTCAAAGGCTCGCCAGGTGACGGTCGGCTGAGTTTCCCCGATCAACTCCTCGAGACGGTAGCGCGAGGCGAGTACCGTCCCGGCCGGCAGGGTCGCGGCCGGCAAGTTGTCCCCGCCTTCCTCGACACCCTGGGCAGCTGTCGCCTGAACCATGGCTTGTGCGCCCTCCTCACCAGCTCCTTCGATGGTAGGAGACGGCGGCCTGATCACCGTTGGCGAATCGCCGGACGATCCGAAGTCGGCAATTCGATCACCGCTCGCCTCGATCACGGCCTCCTCACGGGTCTGCAACGTCTCGCGGTTCGCATCCTCACCCCGCCGCAGCAGTGTGGCCACGATCTCGCTGACCTCATGAATACCCATCAAGCGCGCTAATACCAGGAACATGCCGACCGCGACTACACCGGCAACCGCCAATCCGAGTCCTAGTGCCAGCTGGGAACCCAGCTGACCCGTAAACGCCCAGGAGATCAGCCAGGCTGCGATCGCCGCGGGAGTCACGGCCAGCAGCAACCGTACGCAATGCCGCAACAGCTCTTCGGCATCAAGATCGGGAAGCTTGCGGCGCAGTGTCGAGAAAGAGACTGGTAGGCCGATCAGGTACGCCGCCGAATAGGAGAAGGCCAGACCTGTCGCCACCAGCGCTGGATCGTCGAGCAGCAGAACAGCGGCCACGCCGAGGACGACGTTGATGCTGGCGATCAGGCATTGCAGGAAGAAGGTGGTACGGGTGTCCTCCAGCGCGTAGAAGGCGCGTAGGCAGACGTATTGCACGGTGAATGGCACCAGCCCGATCGCCAGGGCCATCAAGGCCCCGCCGACGTAGGAGGCGTCTTTGGCGCCTTGACCGAAGCCGAAGACCAGGTGTGCCAGTGGCAGCCCCAATACCAAGAAGGCGACCGAGGCCGGCAGCAGCGCGGTCACCGCCAGCCGGATGGCCCGCATGGTTTCCGCGGCGACGCCCGGCCGGTCCCCGGCAGCGGCGAGCCTGGAAGCAGTCGGCAACATGGCGGTTGCCAACGAGACCGTGATCAATGAGTGGGGCAGGATCCACACCGCCCAAGCATTGGAGTACGCGGTGAGCCCGGCGCCCTGGCCGCCAACAGTGGCGCCGCTGGCAAGCTTGCTCACCACGACCAGTGCAGCTTGCGTCACCAGAACGAAGCCGAGCGTCCACTTGGCCAGCCGAAAGGTCTTGCCTAGCCCGGTGTTCTTGAAGTCGAAGCGGGGACGGAAATGATAGCCGCTGGCCCGCAGGAAGGGAATCAGTACCGCGGCCTGCGCCGCGATACCCAGCGTGGAGCCCAGGCCGAGCAACAGCTCCTGGCCTGCTGTGAACGGTGCACCTGTGCTGGTGCGTTCGAAGACCATCACGTACAGCAGCAGCACCATGATCGAGACCACGTTGTTGGCGATCGGAGCCCACATCATGGGCCCGAACCTGTCGCGCGCGTTGAGCACCTGCCCGGCCATCACGTGAACGCCGTAGAAGAAGACCTGCGGCATGCAGTAGTAGGCCAACATGATCATCGACTGGTACTGCGCAGAAAGCTCCGGGGATTTCCAGCCACCGGCCGAGTAGAGCCAGACGATCGCCGGCACAGCGAATGTCAGCAGCAGTGTGATCAATCCGAGAGCAATCAGTCCTGCAGTCATGATGCGGTTGGTGTACGCCTCGCCGCGGTCGGCGTCGCCCCGGATCGCGCGCACGATCTGCGGCACCAAGACGGTGTTCAGTACGCCTCCGGCGAGCAAGATGTACATGCTGTTCGGCACGGTCGTGGCGATGGTGAACATCTCTGCCTGCCGGGTGCCGTTACCGAACAGGTAGACCAGCAACATCAGCCGGAAGAACCCGAGCACCCGAGAGGTTGCGGTCCCCGCCGCCATCAGCGCGCTCGCCGAAACCAGCCGGCGAGTGTGGCGCCGCTCCTCCGTCGACGGCTCGTCACTGTCTCTATTGATCCCGGCGGGGACGGCACCCCCGCGCCCCCCCGGGCCCGGACCGCCCGGGCCGACCTTCGGTGTCGAAGGGTCAGGCATCGAGTCTTGATGCCGGCGCGGAGCTCAGCACGGGGAGCTGATCCGGAGCTGGCTCAGCAGCTGCTGCCGGCTCGCCGCTGCCGGCCTTGGCGCGTTCCTTGGCCACTTGACGAATGCGCAGGAATGTGGTGCCCACAAGAACGATGCCGGCGGCAATGGCGATGGCCCATCCCGTCGTACCGTTCTGAGTCACCTGCACTTCGATATCGAACGGGCGTCCGATCGGCCGACCAGACTCAGTCGTCAATTGCGCGGTCACCGGCACCACGCCATTGGCCTTGGCGGTGACCTCGGCATTCCCGGTAAAGCTGTCCTCCGCCCGGATCTGCGGAACCTTGATGGTTTTGATGCTGAGCCGTTGCCGGTTCTCGGAGGTGAAGACCAGCCGTACCTTGACAGCCCCAGCCTCCGGCCCTGATCCATCGGCTACCAGGGTGTTCCGGATCGTGATCGGGAACTCGACGCCCTCCCGTGCCACGGTCTGCACTCGCGGGCTGCTGCGGATCTGAATCTTGTCCAGCAAGATCTCATTGAGTGCTGCCTGCTGTGGACCGAGGAAAGCCCGGCGTGCCGTGTCACGCTTACGCCACCTGAGGCTAGCCGCCTGGGCGACCGCGGCACTACCCTCGACTCGCACATTCGTGGCATCAACCAACAGGTCGGCGTAGGTGTCGTAGCTCCAGTCGAACTTCTTGAGGGACCCGAGTTGGCCCTTGCTGAGCTCGGCCTCCTGGGCCGCCGAACTGTAGTGGTATTTCTCCTCCCAGGCCGCAGGTACGGATTTGAGCAGCTCACCCACCGTGCGCTGTTCCAGCCAGGGCGCCTCGAGGGGAGTCGCGCCGGCGGCCTGCGCGGCGGTGGTGATGATCCGAACCTTTCCGCGCCTCAGGTCGTCTCGCTCGGTGACCGCCTCAACCCAGCTTTCGGCAAGCAGTCGCTGACGCAGATGGATAGGGGTGTCGTGCGGATCCGGCCCGGGTCCGCCTTTATTGGCAGCGGCAGCGAATCTGATGATCGGTACCTGATCGGGCCCGGCGAGCAGCGGGGCGGGGCCCTTGGCCGAGGTGTCGGCAAGCAGGATCGCCTTCGGGTGCAGTGCGGCAGCTGCCTTGGCAATCGCTGCATCAGCAGCGCCGCCGGCAGGCAAGACCAGAAGCGGCAGCGATCGGGTGGATTCCACCAGGTTGCCGGCATGAGCCGCATCGCTGAGCACACTCTCCTGGCCATCGTGGACCAGGGCAGCAACATCAGGTGAGCCGTACAGCAGTCGATAGCCGTCGTGGGAGGACTGCAGTCGCTGGAAGCCCTCCAGCCATCTGCTGGCATCGGTTTGGCCAGTGCCCGCAGACGTCGTGCCCTCGGAGTCCAGCACCTGATAGCCGCCCGCCATGGTTTGGAGTTCCCGGATCAGCGCGGGATCCACTGCGAAGCTGGTTTCGGGGGTTTCGGCAGCCTTCAGCAGCGCCGTCAACCGACCGTTCTGGCCCACTTCAGCTGCCAGATGATCATCGGACAACACGCCCTTCCGCACCAGTGACGGACGGGTGTTGAGGACGACGAGCGACGTCATGGTCAGGGAGCTGCTGGGATTGGCCGCCAGTACTGGCACGAAGGTCCGGGCGCGACCCACGGCTACGTTATTGCCCCGCTGCAAGACGTGAACGCCCATCAGATACACGCCGTCGGTGGGGGAGAGCTCGAGATCGGAGACCTTGACGCGCAGATTGAACGGGACGGAAGCATTTGGCTCCAGGAAGGGCTTTTCAGCAGTGAACAAGTCCTGGAAGGTGCCGGTGTGTCGAGCACCGAGTGGGTCGTTGGACTCAGATGCCAGCGCCTCTTCTAAACCCGCCCGGCCGCTGATGGGCGCCTGGTGTCGCCAGAAGAGCGCCTCCAACCGGTAAAGCCGCTCTTCGGTGATGTTGGTGACCTGGCCGGTTACGGTGATCTCGTCATCGTGAGTGGGCAACTCCGGGGTCAGCGACGTCAAGGTGATCGCGACGGAGGCAACAGGCTCGGCGGCAGCGGCCGGCGACGGCATCAGCACCAAGCCCATGTGTGGGCCCAATAATGAGCCTAAAAATAAGCAGAGCCCCGAAACCGCGACTACTCGCAGTGCGCGGGCCGTACGCGCCGCGCACCACCTCCTCACCTAGTCATCTTAATTCCCCCTTTGTGTGGGGCGTTTGCGCATCGCGCTTGGAATCCGCCTACTTCGTCGTCGCTCGCAGACCAAAAGCGTGTCTGCTCACTCGAAGTGCATTGCTCGCTCCGCTCGCTGAGGCTGGCGCTCGTTAGCCGCTGCCTTCCTCACTCGCTCGCAGGCTCGCTCGCTCGTCCAGGACAGCGGCGCGCCAGCCTGGCTCAGCACGGCGGTGCGCGATTGCCGACGCTCACGCCCCCTGTGTGTGGGGCGTTTGCGCATCGCGCTTGGCATCCGCCTACTTCGTCGTCGCTCGCAGACCAAAAGCGCGTCTGCTCGCTCCTCCTCAGCACGGCGGTGCGCGATTGCCGACGCTCACGCCCCGAGGCATTCCACGCGCGATGCGAGCGCCCCCAGGAATACAATCGCTCAGCGTGTCTACTTTCCAGCTGAGCTCAGTGCAGGCCGCGGCAGTGGCCGAGCTGCTGAGAATCGCGCCAGTCGCTGATCGGCTGGGCGAGCTGTTCAGCAATGCCGGACACGAGCTTTATCTGGTCGGCGGCAGCGTACGCGATGCGTTGTTGGGCAGGCTGGGACACGATCTGGACTTTGCGACTTCGGCGCGTCCCGACGAGGTCGAAAAGCTGGCCGGCGAAGCGAGCTGGATCATCGAGGTCACCACCTACCGGTCCGATGTGTACGCCGGGCATAGCCGGAAGCCGGAGGTCGCCTTCGGCGACACTTTGGACGGTGATCTTCATCGCCGCGATTTCACCATCAACGCCATGGCGGTATCGATACCGGACAAGAGATTCGCCGACCCCTACGGGGGGTTGAGCGATCTGGCTCATCGGGTGATCCGGACTCCCGCAACACCGGAGAGCTCCTTCAATGATGATCCGCTGAGGATGATGCGCGCGGCACGCTTCGTCGCTCAGCTGGGGTTCCGACCCGCGCCGGAAGTGGTGACGGCCGTGAAAGGCATGGCCGACCGCATTTCAATCATCTCGGCCGAGCGGATTCGCGACGAGTTGAGCAAGCTGCTGCTGACCGACCGGCCGCGGGCTGGCATCGACCTGCTGGTGTCGACGGGCCTGGCGACCAAAGTGCTGCCTGAACTGCCCGCGCTGCGGCTGGAGCGGGATGAGCACCACCGCCACAAGGATGTCTATCAGCACAGCCTCACAGTGCTGGAACAAGCGATTGACCTGGAAGATCGGCTGCCGCAGCGGCCTGATCTGATCATCCGACTGGCGGCATTGCTCCATGACATCGGCAAGCCCGCAACCCGGCGGTTCGAGCCCGGCGGGAAGGTCTCCTTCCACCACCACGACGTCGTCGGCGCGAAGCTCGTTCGGAAGCGGTTGGCGGCGCTGCGGTTCAGCGGCGAGGAGATCAAGGCGGTTTCTGACTTGGTGGCATTGCATCTACGCTTCCACGGCTACAGCGGTGAGGAGGGTCGGGAGGGGGTGTGGACCGATTCGGCGGTTCGCCGCTACGTCCGAGACGCCGCCGATCAGTTGGCTCGGCTGCACGTGTTGACCAGAGCGGACTGCACGACTCGGGACGCGGCCAAGGCGGAACGGCTACGGGTTGCGTACGACGACCTGGAGCGAAGGATCGCAGAGCTGGCTGCGCAGGAGGAGTTGAAATCGATCCGGCCGGATCTGAACGGAAGCCAGATCATGGAGATCCTCGGCATCGGCGAGGGCCGCGACGTGGGTCGCGCATACGCGTTTCTGCTGGAGCAGCGAATGGAGCACGGTCCGCTGGGCACCGAACGCGCCCGCGAAGAGCTGCTCGCCTGGTGGGCCGATCAGCAGTCCTGAGACTCGCGGGCTTGCATCGAGCACGCTGCATCCCGGTGATCGCATGGACGCAGTTCGGACCGACAGCGGCCTCTTGAGTCCTGTGAACACAACGATCCATAGAGGAATTCGGCAATTAGGGCGCTATGACCTATAAGGGAAACGCGCTAAGATCGCGCGCCGTTTATCAGCTGCCCTACTCGGTGCACTGCCGTCAAGTCTTCGTGCTTTCGGAACTTTGCTGAGGTTATTGCCAAATTGCGGCATTAGGGACTTTTGACAATTCCTGGGTATACCAGTTGTAATCACGTCATCAGCACACTCGGGAAGCAGGACCTACCATGGCGACCAAAGTTTTGACCACTTTGCAAGACGACATCGACGGCTCAGAAGCAGCCGAGACTGTCCGCTTCGCACTGGATGGGGTGGAGTGGGAAATCGATCTCTCCGAGCGCAACGCCAACCGGCTCCGCAACAGTCTCAGCGAATTCATTGCCCATGGCCGCAAGGTGGGCGGCAAGCGGCGCAAGTCAACCTCATCAAGCCAGACCGACACCAAGGCCATTCGAAAGTGGGCTGAAGCCGCTGGCATTGAGGTCAGCACGCGGGGCCGCATTCCAGCCGAAGTAGTCGAGCGCTATAGGGCTGCTGGCAACTAAGCCTTGCGCCGAAAACTTCACCCTAGCTGTGGTCGGCTTGCCACGTTTACGCCTGAGTCGAGGGCCGCAAGCTCGGCTGGGGTGAAGTTTTGAGGGAATTCGTGTGGCACCCCGCCGCCTCATCAGTTCAGTGTGCTCGCTCCTGCCGAGGTGGGGTTGGCACCCCCTCCACCCGCGGGCACCCTCGGTATCGACAGCAGCAGGAAACCTTCTCCGAGAAATCACAGCGGCACCATCGCTGAAGTCAGTTTGACTGTGCCAGTTGGCGGGGTCCGCGCATGGCAGACTATTCCTTCGTGGTCGCCGTCAGCGGGTGTGAGCGTCGGTAATCGCGCGCCGCCGCGCTGAGGAGGAACGAGCAGACATGCTTTCGTCTGCGAGTGACGACGATGTAGGCGGATTCCAAGCGCGATGCCCGAACGCCCGAAGAACAGTGGTGCCCTCCAGATGCGTAGGACCGGAAGACGACGTAGGTGAAGGTACGAGAGATCAAACGCCACCGGCACGAAGAAGGCAGTGCCGCGATGACGGCGCCTAGCGACTCCGGAGAAGGCCGGGCGCGAGTGGGCCGTGCCCGTGACGCGGAGTTCGAGCCCGTCTACCACTACTACGGACCCCACCGGGCCGGCTTGCCACCGCTGATTCCCTACTTCCGCGAGTTGTGGCGGCGGCGGGCCTTTGCTACCGAGATGAGCAGGGCCACGATGCGGGGTGCCAACACCTCCACCTTCTTCGGCCAGGCGTGGTTGATCATCAATCCGCTGCTGTTGGCCGCGGTCTATTACGTGCTCGTGACGATCATCCGCCGCGAGCACGATCCGGCATTCTTTGCCCATCTCACTTTGGGGCTGTTCGCCTTCCAGCTGGTGGGCACCTCCATCACCAGCGGGGCGACCTCGGTGACCAGCTCCGGCAAGCTGCTGCTGAATACGCCCTTTCCGCGGCTACTGATTCCGTTGTCTGCGGCGCGTACGGCGTTCTTCCGCTTCTTGCCCACGGTGCCGGTCTACTTCGTCTTCCATGCGATCTTCCTTACCGATGTGTGGTCGCCGAAGATGCTGCTGTCGGTGTACTTTCTGGCGACGATGGTCGTCTTCGGCATGGGGTTGGCGGCCTTCTTTGCGGCCCTGCAGGTCTACTTCCGCGATACCTCGAGCTTCCTGCCGTTCTTCGTGCGGATCTGGCTGTACCTGTCTCCGATCTTGTGGGCGCCAGAACAGATCATCGGCCGATTCTCCGGACCGATCATGACGCTCATCCAGGTCAACCCGATGTATTCGATGATCGGCGGCTACACCGAGCTGCTGCAGAATGACGCGTTCCCGCCCACCTACATGTGGATCTCTGCGGCGGCGTGGGCGCTGGCATCCGCAGTGATTGGCTTCCTGTATTTCATCTCGAGGGAGCGTGAGTTTGCTGTCCGTGTTGTCTAACGGCGAAGTCCCGATGGCCGTCAAGGTCCATGACCTGTCGATCACCTATCGCACCACGTTCGAGCGCAAACCGACGTTGAAGCAGGCACTGGTCCGCTTCGGCCGGGGGCAGCGCGCTGTGAGGGAAATCGAGGCGATCAAAAACGTCTCCTTTGACGTACGCAACGGGACTTCCATGGGCATCATCGGCTCCAACGGCGCTGGCAAGTCCACGTTGATGCGGGCGATGGCCGGCATCCTGCCGCCCACCACCGGTTCCATCGAGGTCTGGGGGCGCGCCAGCACCCTGCTAGCACTCGGGGTGGGTTTCAACCACAACCTGTCGGGGCGGGAGAACATCATTCTCGGTGGCCTGGCTGCCGGCCTGAGCCGACGTGAAGTGGAGGAGCGTGCCGCCGAGGTCGCCGAGTGGACTGAGCTTGGCGACTTCATCGACATGCCGATGCGGACGTACTCCTCGGGCATGAACGCACGTGTGGGGTTCTCGGTTGCCGTCCACATGAAGCCCGACATCTTGATGATCGATGAGGCGTTGTCGACCGGGGATGCCCACTTCCGGGAGAAAGCGACCGCGAAGATGGCGGAGCTGCGCGAAAGCGCACGGGCCATGTTCCTGGTCAGCCACGGTCTGGGCAGCATCAAGGAGATGTGCAACGAGGCGATGTGGCTGGACCGGGGCAAGCTGATGATGCGTGGCGACCCCGCGGAGGTCGTCAAGGCGTACATGAAATTCGTGAAGGTGAAGAAGTCGGAGTCGGCCACAGAGGATATGTAGCCGCCATTCTCACGGCGCCGTGACCTACCCGTAACCTGTCCGAAACTTACGGTATTGGGCATAACGAATCGTGCGGAATGGTGCCAATTGCTGAACCTCCAGCGGTCGGCTACGTACGATCTTGACAGATAGCGATGCGCGTAGCGCTCACCCGAGGGGTCGGGTAGCAAGGTGCGCTTGTACGCCGCCGGCCAGCGCGGTGCACGAGCACGTATAACGATGCCAAGGCGTCGTTATAAACATGCCTATTTCCGTTCCCGGGCGTCGGCTCACGCTTCCATTTCCATAGGTCGCAACACTATTTGTTCGGGGGCAAAGCCATATCCATGACCATCGACGTGCCGAATGCTGCGGTGATCCAACGTCGAAAATCACAGGTTTCTAGCGTCAATGTGGTCGCGTTCACGAACGGGTCCCACGGCGTCTTCCATGAGCTGCGCCAACAGCAGCCGACTGCGCTGCTATAGAGAGGGAGGCCAAGGTGCCAATCATTTCGACGCCCCAGGGGTTCAACGAGGAGGAGCTCTACGTTGATCTTGGGCCGACCTTTGGGTACTCGCTGTTCCTGAAGTGTGAGGGCTTCAACTTCGCCGGCTCGATCAAGCTCAAGGCGGCGACGGAGATGGTCGAGGCGGCCGAGCGGGACGGAATCCTGATGCCCGGGTCGATCTTGGTGGAGTCCTCGTCTGGGAATCTGGGTGTTGCGCTGAGCATGGTCGCGGCGAACAAGGGCTACGGGTTCTTGTGCGTCACCGACTCCCGCTGCAACCTTTCGACCAAGCGACAGATGCAGGCCTTCGGCAGCCGGGTTCACGTCATCACCGAGCCCGATCCGGTCGGCGGCCTGCTCGGTGCGCGGATCGATTACGTCCGTGCGTTGTGCGCTTCGGACGACCGCTACGTATGGCTGAATCAGTACAGCAATCCGCAGAACTGGAAGGCCCACTACCGCAGTACGGCACCGGCGATCGCCCGCCAGTTCCCGCAACTCGACGTGTTGTTCGTCGGAGCCGGGACCTGCGGGACCCTGATGGGCTGTGCCCGTTACTTCCGCGAGTGGCACCGGCCGGTCCGGGTGGTGGCAGTGGAAACCGTGGGCTCGGTGACCTTTGGTGGCCCGCCCGGACGCCGGATGATTCCTGGGCTGGGCACCAGTGTCCGTCCGCCCATGCTCGATGAGTCCTACGTCGACGATGTAGTGCGGGTGGAGGAAGCGGATACCATCCGTGCCTGCCATCGGCTTGCAGCTACCGGATTCCTGTTCGGCGGCTCCACGGGCACGGTGGTCAGCGGCGCCTTGGACTGGTTGAGCCTGCGTGGCTCGCAAGACCTGACCGCGGTGGCCATCGCTCCAGACTTCGGTGAGCGCTATCTCGACACCGTTTACCACACCAACTGGGTGCAGGATCTGTACGGCGAGGACGTGCTCAGCTCCGATGAGCTGATCACTGCTTCCGGGCCGGCCTGAACCGACCCAGCGCAACCGCCCCCTGCCACGTCTGATCACATGACTTGTCTGCCAATCACGAAATCGGCAATGTCTGTTTCGGGACTCCACGCGGCGCACGAAGCTCCTGGCGTCTTGACAGTCGATCTTGATGATGCGCCCACCATAGAAATGGCGGCCGTTCCCGCGGAGTCGAGCACCGAACGCGCTTTCGCTGAGGTGCTGGCTGAGGTGATGGGTGTCGACCGGGTGTCGGCGGAGAGCAATTTCTTCGATGACCTGGGTGCGGACTCGATGGTGATGG
>JAJTCL010000186.1 GCA_021323255.1 Propionibacteriaceae bacterium
ATGACGTTGGAAGACTTGCCCGACCACACCACCCGATCGGCCGAGACGACTTCCACTTGCATGGGTTCAGCCATTTCGCTCCATTCCCGGCTGGCCTCTCGACCCTTCGAGTCTAGGGCCGACTTTCCTCACCGCATCACTCCACCAGCAGATCCTGTCCGAGGGTCTAAGATCACGCTTCCTTCTGCAGCTCCGACCAGCGACGCTCGACGTCCTCCATGCTGCCCACGTTGAAGAATGCCTGCTCAGCAATGTGATCAACTTCTCCGTCGCACACCATCCGGAACGACTCGATGGTCTCGTTGAGCGGGACACTCGACCCTGGGATGTTGGTGAACTTCTCAGCCATGTAGGTGTTCTGGCTGAGGAACTGCTGGATGCGACGGGCCCGGTTCACCACGATCTTGTCCTCCTCGGACAACTCGTCGACACCCAGGATGGCGATGATGTCCTGCAACTCCTTGTTGCGTTGCAGAATCTGCTTGACTCGCACCGCCACGTCGTAGTGTTGCTGGCCGATGTATTGCGGGTCAAGGATTCGGCTGCTCGAGGCCAGCGGATCCACTGCCGGATAGAGACCGCGGGAAGCGATCTCGCGCGAAAGCTCAGTGGTGGCATCCAGGTGAGCGAATGTGGTGGCCGGGGCAGGGTCGGTGTAGTCGTCGGCCGGCACATAGATCGCCTGCATGGAGGTGATCGAGTGCCCGCGCGTGGAGGTAATCCGCTCCTGTAGCTGGCCCATCTCATCGGCAAGGTTGGGCTGGTATCCCACGGCCGATGGCATCCGGCCTAGAAGAGTCGAGACCTCCGAACCTGCCTGAGTGAACCGGAAGATGTTGTCGATGAAGAGCAGCACGTCCTGGTTCTGCACGTCGCGGAAGTACTCGGCCATGGTCAGCGCGGACAGCCCGACCCGGAGCCGGGTGCCGGGCGGCTCGTCCATCTGACCGAAGACCAGGGCGGTGTCCTTGAACACACCCGCCTCGTCCATCTCATGGATCAGGTCATTGCCCTCACGGGTCCGTTCTCCCACGCCGGCGAACACCGAGGTGCCACCGAAGTTGTGCGCAATGCGATAGATCATCTCCTGGATCAGCACGGTCTTGCCGACACCGGCGCCGCCGAACAGACCGATCTTGCCACCGGTCACGTACGGGGTGAGCAGGTCGAGGACCTTGATGCCGGTCTCCAGCATCTCGGTCTTGGACTCCAGCTGATCGAACTTGGGAGCGGAGCGGTGGATCGGCCAACGCTCAGTCACTGTCACAGTCGAGGCGTCGACATCGAGTACGTCGCCGGTCACGTTCCACACATGGCCCTTGGTGATGTCGCCAACGGGCACCGAGATCGGAGCTCCGGTGTCACGCACTTCCGTGCCTCGCTGCATCCCGTCAGTCGGCTTGAGTGCGATAGCTCGAACGAGGTTGTCGCCGATATGCAGCTCGACCTCCATAGTCATGCTGCGGGTCTCACCGGCACCAGTGATCTCGACCGTCAGTGCGTTGTAGATCTCGGGCATCTGGTCGACGGGAAACTCAACATCGACAACCGGGCCGATGACCCGAGAGACGCGGCCGATGCCGCCAGCGGGGGCCTCAGTGTCTTGTTCTTCAATGGTGGCGGTCATCTGATTCCCTCATTCATCTGTGGTGATATCTGGGCATTCACTTACTGTGGTCACTCGGCGGCGGCGCTTGCCTCGGCTAGTGCACTCGCTCCGCCGACGATCTCGGAGATCTCTTGGGTGATCTCGGCCTGTCTGGCCTGGTTTGCTTCGCGGGTCAGCCGCTCGATCAGCTGCTGGGCGTTGTCGGTTGCTGACTTCATCGCCTTCTGCCGGCTGGCCAGCTCCGAGGCTGCGCCTTGAAGTAGGCAGTAATGGATGCGGCTGGCCACATAAAGCGGCAGCAGCTCATCGAGCACAGTTGCGGCATCCGGCTCAAACTCGTAAAGCGGAAGGATCTCCTCACTCGGCGGCGGTTCCTCGCCCTCGACTACCTCCAGTGGCAGCATCCGGATCACATCAACCCGCTGAGTGAGCATGGAGACGAAGCGGGTGAAGACCACATGGATCTCATCAACTCCGCCCTCTTCCGTCGGCGTCCGGAATGCCTCAATCAGCCTGTCCGCGATCTCGCGGGCGTGCCCATAGGTCGGTGCATCTGAGAAGCCGTCCCATTTGGCGGCGACGTTACGACGGCGGAACCCGTAAAACGCAATGGCCTTGCGGCCGGCCAGGTAGGGCACCGCTTCTCTGTTAGCCTGCCGCAGCATCTGGTTCAGCTGCTCGCCTTCCTTGATCACCGAGGACGAGTACGCCCCAGCCAGACCGCGGTCTGAGGTGATCAGCAACACTGCAGCCCGGGTCGGATTCTCGGCTTCGGTGGTGAGCGGATGATCAACGTTGGAGAACGTCGCCACCGCCGACACCGCTCTGGTCAGCTCCCGCGCGTACGGGGCAGCCGATTGGGCACGCTGTTGCGCCTTGATGATTCTGGATGCAGCGATGAGCTCCATCGCGCGGGTGACCTTCTTGATGGTCGTGACCGAAGCGCGGCGCTGTCGCAGCTCACGCAGGCTTGCCGGCAATTTAGATCCTCCCCTCGCGTGTGGGGAATTTGCCGCTCGGAGAGGTCTCAGCCACGCTTCTGCCTCACAATTTGCTCTTGCGTGACGTCCTCTTCCTCGAGTGCGACATGCTCCTCCCGGCCCGCCAGCAGCTTGCCTTCTGAGGTCTGGAAGCCCTTCTTGAACTCAGCAATCTGCTCGCGTAGCGCTGCCGCCGTGTCGTCGTCGAAGTTTTTGGTCTCCCGGATATTGCGTAGCGAGTCGCCATGATGCCTCAGATTGTCCAGCAGCTCGCGCTCGAAACGGAGCACATCGTCAACCGGAACCTCGTCCATCAGGCCCTGAATACCGGCCCACACCGAAACGACCTGCTCCTCCACTGGATACGGCGAGTACTGCGGCTGGCGGAGCAGCTCGACCAGTCTTCCGCCGCGATCGAGCTGGCGACGAGTCGTCGCGTCGAGGTCGGAGGCGAACATCGCAAAAGCCTGCATGTCGCGGTACTGGGCGAGCTCCAGCTTGAGCGAGCCGGCGACATTCTTCATCGCCTTGATCTGGGCCGCGCCACCGACTCGGGATACCGAGATACCGACGTCGATGGCGGGTCGCTGATTGGCGTTGAAGAGATCGGACTGCAAAAAGATCTGGCCATCAGTGATCGAGATGACGTTGGTAGGGATGTAGGCCGACACATCATTGGCTTTGGTCTCGATGATCGGCAACCCGGTCATAGACCCGCCCCCTAGCTCATCGGAGAGCTTGGCGCAGCGCTCGAGCAGCCGGCTGTGCAGGTAGAACACGTCGCCGGGGTAGGCCTCGCGGCCGGGCGGGCGGCGTAGCAGCAGCGACATGGCACGGTACGCCTCAGCCTGCTTGGTCAGATCGTCGAAGATGATCAGAACGTGCTTGCCCTGATACATCCAATGCTGGCCGATGGCCGAGCCGGTATAAGGCGCAACGTACTTATAGCCAGCCGGGTCTGAGGCAGGCGCCGCAACGATGGTGGTGTATTCGAGAGCACCAGCTGCCTCTAGGGCTCCGCGGACGGCAGCGATAGTCGAGCCCTTCTGGCCGATCGCGACATAGATGCAACGCACCTGCTGCTCCGGGTCACCGCTGTCCCAGGCGCTCTTCTGGTTCATGATCGTGTCGACGGCGATAGCAGTCTTACCGGTCTTGCGGTCGCCGATGATCAACTGCCGCTGGCCGCGACCGATCGGGATCATGGCGTCGATGGCCTTGATTCCGGTCTGCAATGGCTGATTGACACCCTGCCGATCCATCACGCCAGCGGCCTGCAGCTCGAGCGCGCGGCGCTCGTCAATGGGACTGATCTCGCCAAGCCCGTCGATCGGGTTGCCCAACGCGTCGACGGTACGTCCCAGGTATCCATCGCCGACCGGCACCGAAAGGATGTCACCAGTGCGCTTGACGACCTGGCCTTCCTCGATACCTCCGGACTCGCCCATGACGACGACACCGATCTCGCGAACGTCAAGGTTCAGCGCGATGCCAAGAGTGCCGTTCTCGAACTCGAGCAGCTCATTGGCCATCGCCGAAGGCAGGCCTTCGACTCGCGCGATGCCGTCGCCGGATGTGACGACCGTTCCGGTCTCTTCCCGGGTCGCCGTCTCCGGCTCGTAGCTCCGGACGAAGCGATCCAGTGCTTCGCGGATTTCCTCTGGACGAATCGTCAGTTCTGCCATCATCTGCGCTTTCTGCTCTTTATCGCTGGGTGAGAGTGTTCAGTTGTTGTCGAATGTACGAGCCGTGCTATTCAAATAACCGTCGGGCCGCCTCGAGCCGGCCCGAGACGGTACCTTCAAACACCTCGTCGCCGAGCTCCACCCGAACTCCGCCGAGGATCTCGGGGTCGATGACTTCCTGGATTGCGACCTGGCGGCCGATCTGCTTGGTGAGAGCTGCAACGACTCGGTTCCGCTGGTCGGAAGAGAGCGGCTTGGCAACCCGAACGGTTGCCACGACTCGATTCTTCTGTGCCGCGGCCAGCGTGACGTAACCCTCGATCGTCTGCGCAAAGGTCCGTTCACGGGCCGCCACGGCTCGCTGCGCAAGCGCGATCGTCGAGTCTGTGGCACGACCTCTGAGCAGCTCGCCGACCAGCTCCTGCCGCTTAGCGCGGTCGATCGCCCGGTCCCCCAACACGTTGCGCAAGTCCGGGTTGGACTCCACGAACCGAGCGAATCGGAACAGCTGATCTTCGGTGTCCTCCAGATCAGCACGCCGATCTGCCACGACGAGCTCACCACGCACCGCCTGCCGCTCCAGCGCAGCTGCGAACGTACGGCCACCGGACCAACGCAGCGTCGCCGCCTCCGCCACGAGATCAACAACGGCCTGGTCCACCTTGCCGTCGAGCAATCCATGCACCAACGCCTGGCGAGCACTCTCTGGCGTTCCCGGGTCGGTCACCGCGCGTCGCAGCGTCGCCGAGGCCTCGAGCGCATCGACCACCGCAAACATGTCGGAGGCGAAAGTGTCGCCGACCTGGCTGTCGTCGAGCATGCGGTCGAGCGAACTCACCCGCGCGTCGGTGGCTACTGTCATGATCGACTGGCAGGAGTTGGCTCGCCCTCACCCTCGAGCTCGGCGAGGAACCGGTCGACTGTACGCCGTGCTCGCTCATCGTCCTCTAGCGATTCGCCAACGATCCGGCTCGCCAATGTGGTACCCAAGGTTCCGATCTCGGCTCGCATCTGTGCCATGACCGAGGCCCGCTCGGCTTCGAGTTGAGCCTCGCCCTGGGCCCTGATCCGGGCGACCTCGGCTTGCGCCTGCTCTCGGAGCTCAGCGAGGATCTGGGTGCCCTCCGTCTTAGCGTCCTCGCGAATCCTGGCGGCTTCGGTTCGGGCCTCAGCCAGCTGCTCGTTGTACTGGCGCAGCGCCGCATCCGCAGCTTCCTGCGCCTTCTCGGCCCTCTCCAAGCCACCCTGGATAGCGGCCGTGCGCTCGGAGTAGGTGGCCTCGAACCGCGGCACCACGAACCTGGCAATGACGAACGTCAGCAGTAGTGCGAAGACGATCGCCGCGATTACCTCTGACAGATGCGGAATGAGTGGATTCTCCCCCTCCGCCTGAAGAGGTACGAGAAGCGCGGTCATCGCGATCACTCGCTCACAGGCCGCCGAAGACGAAGGCGAGAGCAATGCCGATGATCGCCAGCGCCTCAGTCACCGCGAATCCGATCCAAGCCGTTCCCATCATCGCGCCGCGGGCCTCCGGCTGCCGCGCGGTGCCCTGGATGACGGAGGCGAAGATCAAGCCCACGCCGATGCCGGGACCGATGGCGCCGAGGCCGTAGCCGACGATGCCGAGGGATCCGACGAGTTCCATTGGAGTCATTGGGACTTCTTTCTTGACGGGGTTTCGCGGTGACTGCGAAGATCAGGGCCACCACACCGGCGGTCTTGTTGATGATCGATTCGGAATGCAAGAGCAGGTACTCCCCGCCCAACACAAACACCAAGACCAGCAGGTGCCCGGCGAACATGTTGGCGAAGAGTCGCAAGGAGAGGGTGATGGGTCGGACGATGATGTTGGACACGAACTCCAGCGGGATGATCAGCGGCCACATGAATGCCGGAACCCCGGATGGAAGGGTGGTGTGCTTGAGATAACCAAAGAAGCCATGTTTGGCCATGCCGACCGCGTTGTAGATCACCCAGACCAAGATCGCCAGGCCGTACGGCCAACCCACGTGCGAGGGCGTGGGGAGCAAGCTGAGCGGGAAGACCCCAAACAAGTTGTTGATCAGCACGAAGGAAAACAGGGCTATCAGAAGTGGGAGGTACTTGAGGAAGTCGTGCCCGATCATGTCCCGGGCGATCGTATTGCGGACGAAGAAATACGCTGTCTCGCCGAGGTACTGACCCTTGCTTGGCACCAGAGCACTCTTGCGCGCCATGATCAGCCAAAAAGCCAAGATCAAGATCACCGAGAGCATGCCCTGGAGCATGTACTTGTCAAACCAGGGAACGCTTTCGAACAGCGGCGGCACGTCAAAGCTCTGCACCCCAGGGGCCTCGAAGCCTTCCGTCTCCGTCTCCAGCGGCACCAGGCCCGACAAGAAACCGCTCACCGTTCCCCTCTCTCCGCCTCGTGCCTGTGTTCAGTTAGCGTGGCCTGGTTGCTGCGATCCTTGGCGCCTGCTGCAGATACCTCATCATCGATGCGGCCAAAGCGTCGAATGATCACATACACCCCGAAGGCAGCACCTGCGACAATCCCGATCGGCAACAGGAACCTGGTGCCGAGGTAGTGGTCGCCGAGCCATCCCAGCAGTCCATAGACCAGGACGCCGGAGATCAGATAGGAGAGCACTCGTAGCCCCAAATCCATGCCGTTTGATTTCTCCCCTCCTTGCGCTCTCGGCTGGTCGAAGGCCGCATTCGGTTGTTCCTTCATGGCGTGACACACGCTAGCAGTGATTGTGGCGCCGGTCACGGCTCAAAGTCACCTTCGCTTGGCGGCACGTACTCGGTGTCGTAGGCCCCGATTCTCAGTCGAGAAAAGACAAAAACCTCTACCGCCAACCATCCCGCGACAACGATGATCGTTGTCAGGAAGATGACCATTGGCGTCAACGTCGGCCAGGCTTCGTGGTGAGCGTTGTAGAGCACCAAGACCAGTCCCAGGATGACAACGCGAGCGGTGTAGCTGCACATGGACACGGCGAGCAGCGTTCGGGCACCCGCGTCGGCGAAGAGCACCATGACGTACTGGCCGACTCCATAGAAGAACAGCACCATGGCGGCCGCCAGTGCGGCCGAGATCAGGCCGCTGACACCGAAGCCGATGCTGAAGACGATCAAGCACAGCGCAGCAGCCGTCGCGCCACCAACAGCACCGCCGATCAGCAGCTTCCGGGCCCGGATGACGTGCACACTGGGCCCACCGGCAGGCGTCGCCGCATGTTCGGGGCGGCTCTCGACGGTCATGGGCGGCAGTCCTTTTTTGTGCCAGTGTCGGAACTGGGTGGTGATCGGATTCGGGCCAGGTTGCGTCGCGCGAACAAAGGTCGCCGGGCTGCGCTGGCAAACTAACACGAGTTTGATTGCTACGCTGCGCAACGCTCGCGGTGTTCGATTGCTCGCTCCGCTCGCTGCGATGTTCGCCGGGAACCGCCGTC
>JAJTCL010000187.1 GCA_021323255.1 Propionibacteriaceae bacterium
GCGCCGGGCTGGGTTTCCACCCGGATCCGCGGCCTCCCATCCAGCTCGACCGACCGAGCCAAACCGAGGTCCACCAGATGGGTGACATCCACTCGGGGCCCTTGGTCCACCAACAGCCCTTCGGCGTGGCCGGCCAGACTGTTGATCAGTTGTGCTCGCCACGGTGACCAGGCGGCCGGCCCGGCTGCCCGAGCGTCGGCCTCGGTGAGACACCGCAGCAACTCCAGGATGTCCGTACGGCCCTGCACTGCCTCGACCAGGGCGTTCAAGGTGGCGGGATCCGCGTGATCCCGTTTGGTGGCCAGTCCGGCGAGCGTGAGGTGATGTCTCACCAAATGCTCGACCAACGCAGCGTCGCTTTCATTGAGCCCGATCGCCTCGACCGCCTCACGGGCGATTGGAGCGCCGCGTGCGGCGTGGTGGACGCCAGTGCCAGGCAGCTTGCCGATGTCGTGGAAGAGGCAGGCGAGCAGCAAGATGTCGGGTCGATCGACACGAGTCAGGTGAGGTTGCGCTTCGGCCACTGTCTGCACCAGGTGTCGGTCCACCGTGTGTCGATGGACCGGATTGTGTTGAGGCCGAGCGCGGATCGGCTGCCAGGAAGGAATCCATCTGCTGATGCACCCGGCAAGGTCAAGAGCCTCCCAGACCGGCACCACCTGGGGCCCCGTGGACAGCATGTCCAGTAACGCATCCCGGCAAGTCTCGGGCCACGGTGTCGGCGGGTACTGCCCCTGCTTGCCGAGGTTGTCGGCCGTGACGGGGGAGAGGACCAGCCCGCGCTGCGCCGCCAACGCCCCGGCGCGGAGGCCAACGAGAGGATCGCTGGCGCTGGTGGTGCGGCCCAGTCCGACTTCCCCGGAGGAGATGATCAAGCCGTGGTCGGCCTGGACGTAGTTGGGTTTGCGCTCCCGCTTGACGAAACTGAGCACGCGACGCTGTGGCAGCGCCTGGCGGGCCGCCCGCACCGTGAGGTCAACAGCTTGACCGATACGGCGGGCCGCCAGGCTGACCTCGCGCCGAAGATCATCTGCCTCGCTATAGCCCAGGCGGGCGGCCACGGCTTCAGTCTCACTGAAGATCAACCTGTCGAGGGTACGACCCGACGCGAGGTGCAAGGCGTCTCGGACATCGAGCAGTCGCTGGTACGGCCCGCGTACGCCTACGTGCGGCCGATCAGTCAGCCAGCTCGCCGCAAGCGCTCGCAGCATCGACACATCGCGGAAGCCCCCCCGCGCCTCTTTGAGGTCTGGCTCCAGCAGATAGGCAGCGTCTCCGAAGGTAGCGAGGCGCTCATCGAGTGAGGCCAGCAGCTCAGGCAGCCGTTTCCGGGCGTTGCCACGCCAGCTGTCCAGCAGCGCGGTACGCGCACCCTTGACCAGCTCTGTGTCGCCGGTGATCACCCGCAGGTCGAGCAGGCCCACCCCGGCACTCAGCTCACGGCCGGCGACCTCGGCACACTCCGCCGGCGTGCGTACCGCATGATCAACCCGGATCCGCGCGTCCCAGAGTGGATACCACAGGTCATGAGCCAGCGTGTTGATCTTGGCCGAGGACTTGCCGTTGTGCAGCAGCACGAGGTCGATGTCCGAGCGCGGCCCAAGCTCCTGGCGGGCCAGACTGCCGACGGCGGCAAGGGCGGCTCCGCTGGCAGGGCCGCCCATTTCCGCATAGAGCTCGACGAGCGCCGACTCGACGCACTCTGTGACCAAACGCCGACGATCCGGCCCCGCTGTGGAAGACCACCCGGACCGGATCGCGACGTTGAGACGCTCGCTGGTTAGATCACGCTTCAGAGCGCGTCCAGCCCGCGCTCCCCGGTTCGCACGCGGACAATCTCCTCCACGGGAACCGACCAGACCTTACCGTCACCGATGCGGCCGGTCCGAGCGCTCTTGACCAGGACATCGATGATGTCCTTTGCATCATCGTCGTCCACGAGCACCTCAAGTCTCACCTTGGGAACCAGGTCGACGGTGTACTCCGCTCCCCTGTAGACCTCGGTGTGGCCTCGCTGACGGCCAAAGCCGCTTGCTTCGCTGACGGTCATTCCCTCGACGCCAAACGACTCGAGTGCGGTCTTCACCTCGTCCAACATGTGTGGCTTGATGATCGCTGTTACGAGCTTCATGCCGACACCTCCTGACCATTCTTGGTATCTGCCTCGGCTTGACCTGCCGCCGAGCCGGCGTATGACAAGGAGCGGCCTCCACCGAACGTGCCGAGATCGTAGCCGGTCTCAGCGTGCTCGGATTCGTCGACACCTGCGCGCTCTTCCTCTTCGCTGACCCGGAAGCCGATGGTCTTGTGGAGCAGGAAGCCGATGATGAATGTCATGATCCCGCTGTAGAACAGCACCGCAAAGGCACCGACTGCCTGGCGCCACAGCTGGTCGACACCACCGCCGTAGAAGAGCCCGTCGACGCCGGCCGGTGCAGCGGCGGTTGCCAAGAAGCCGACCGCCAGGGTGCCCCAGAGCCCACCGAACAGGTGGACGCCGACCACATCGAGGGAGTCGTCATAGCCGAGCTTGTACTTCAGGCCGACAGCAAGGGCGCAGATCACACCAGCCACCGCACCGACGATGATCGCGCCGATGGGCGAGACCGACGAGCAGGACGGGGTGATGGCAACCAAGCCAGCGACGATGCCTGACGCGGCGCCAAGAGATGTGGCATGGCCGTCACGGATGCGCTCGGTGAGCAGCCAGCCGAGGCAGGCAGCACCCGTCGCGACCATGGTGTTCACCCAGACCACCGATGCGGAGTTGCTTGCGGCGACTGCCGAGCCGGCATTGAAGCCGAACCAGCCGAACCACAGGAGACCGGCTCCCAGCATGACCAGGGTCAGGTTGTGTGGGCGCATCGGATCGTGCCTCCAGCCGAGCCGCTTGCCAAGGATGATGGCGAGGGCAAGACCAGCAATACCGGCGTTGATGTGAACAGCTGTGCCACCTGCGAAGTCGATCGCAGCGAGGTCGTTGGCGATCCAGCCTCCGACGTGGGCGTCAAGGCTGAAGTCGAACACCCAGTGGGCGATGGGGAAGTAGACCAATGTCGCCCAGATCCCCGCGAAGATCAGCCAGGTGGAGAACTTCGCGCGGTCGGCAATCGCTCCTGAAATGAGGGCTACGGTGATGATTGCGAACACTGCCTGGAAGGCCACGAAGGCCATCGGGGGCAGGCTTGCGTCGGTGTCCTCCATGAGGCCCTCGAGGCCCAGGTACTGGGTGGGATTGCCGAGCAACCCAAAGCCAACGTCGTCGCCGAACGCCAGCGAGTAGCCGTAGAGAACCCAGAGGACCGAGATCAGGGCCAGAGCCCCGAAGCTCATCATCATCATGTTGAGGACGCTCTTCGCGCGGACCATGCCGCCGTAGAAGAGCGCCAGGCCTGGTGTCATGAGCAACACCAGCGCGCTTGAAGTCAGGATCCAGGCAGTGTTGCCCGAATCAATTTCGAGTGGTGTCATGTTGCTTCTTTCGGTGACGGGACTGGAAATGGATGAGACGCCCTCGGGCGGCTGGATCCTGAGACGCCCGAAGATACGCAGAACTCTGCTAGCCCTGTGTTGCGCCAAACGTGCGCTCGGTTACGCCCGAGTCACAGTTATTAGGCGAATGTGACAGCCGTGTTTCGGCGCGTTTGATTGCTCCGCTCGCTGTGCTCACTCCGCGCGGATCGCGCTTTGCGAGCCGCCTCGTTCGTCGTCACTCGGGGACGAAAAGGCGTGTCCCCTCGCTCCTCCTCACCACGGCGGCGCGCGATCCGGGCTTCGTCGACCAGGTCAGCGCACTCGACACCGTCAGCCGGCCTGCTCGGCGGCCTGCCGAGCGGCCCAGGCGGAGGCAACCATCTCATCCACAGAGTGCCGCATCTGCCAGTCCAGGTCTCGTGCTGCGAGGTCACCGGTCGCGACGATCCGCGCTGGGTCCCCGGGCCGTCTCGGACGGATTTCCGGTGTGAACTCGATGCCGGTGACCCGGGCGACTGCGTCCATGATCTGGCGTACCGACAGACCGCTTCCGCTGCCCAGGTTGTAGACCGGCTGTAAGGGCCGGTTCGCCTCAAGAGTCTCAGCGGCGCTGACGTGAGAGATCGCAAGATCGGTGACATGGACGTAATCACGGACACATGTGCCGTCCGGTGTGGGGTAATCATCCCCATTGATGTAGGGCACCTCACCCGCGACAAGACGCTCGAAGATCACCGGGAAGAGGTTGTGCGGGCTGGTGTCCCGCAGGCCCTGATCACCTGAGCCAACAACGTTGAAATATCGCAGCGAGGTGTGGCGCAGCGGCGCTCGGTCGGAGTCGGTGGCACGGGCCTGGTCGCTAAGCAGCCACTCGCCGATTAATTTGGATTCCCCGTACGGGGACTCCGGATGCGTCGGCTCCCGTTCGCTGACCAGGTCGGTGGCGGGGGTGCCGTAGACCGCGGCGCTAGAGGAGAACACGAAGTTGGTCACGTCGTGGGCTGCCATCGACTCCAGCAGGGTGACCATCCCGGTGACGTTCTGGGTATAGGTGTGCAGTGGCCGGCTCACCGAAACGCCCGCGTACTTGAAGCCCGCGAGGTGGACCACGCCGCTGATCTTGTGTTGGGTGAAGATCTGATCGAGCAGTTCCCGCTGCAGGATGCTGCCCTCGAAAAAGGGAACGTCGCCCCGTACGAAGCTACGGTGCCCGCTAGACAAGTCATCGATAACAACCGCGGGGATGCCGTCAGCGATGAAGGCGCGTACCACGTGGGAACCGATGTATCCGGCGCCGCCGGTCACCAACCACGTCATGTGGTGCACTCCCTCTCACTCCCCAGGAAACTCAGCCTCAGCGTAGCGGCGAGCGGACCCGCAGGTCGGTGATCTTGAGGCCGAGCACCTGTTCGGTTGCCGCGATCGCGTCGTCGAACAGGTCCTCAGCCAGCACCGGGTGCGGGTCGAGCATGGTGATCTCAATGTCGGTGCGTCGCCCCTTGGTGATCGTCTTCCAGCTCGCAACGAGCCGCCCGTCATGGAGCACGACCGGGGAGAACAAGCCGTTCACCTTCGCCCAGACCTCCGGCAGCTGCTGCAAAGTCAGAAAGCGGGTGCGATGCCGGCCGTGGTACCCGAGCAGCAGACCGTCATACTCCGGCAGCAAACGCAATCCCGGATCGGGGGCGCCGCCCTGGGGAGAATCGGCGAGGTCGAGATAGTCCTCATCGTTCGGACCCAGCAGGTGGACCACTTCATCGTCGAGACGGCGCAAGGCCTGGTCGACTGCACCCAAACCGGCACCGAAGAAGAAGGCGAGATCTTCCCGGAGGGCCGGGCCGTACGAGCCAAGATGGACCCGGACGAGTTTCGTCAAGGCCTCCGCGAAGTCATACTCGCCCAGATCGGGCAGCAGGCTGCGGGCCCGCTGATGGAAAATGTCGGTGCGCTTCTCCCATCGCAGGTCGCGGGGGCGCCGAACCAATCCGCTGTGTCCCCAGAGCAGGCTGTCGGAAAGAACGTCAGGCACCTGCAAGGCCGGGCCCGTCTCCCGCTCCGCCAGCCACGTCCGGGCATGCGCCACGATCTCGGAGCGCGGCGTCCAATGGTTTGAGGTGAACGCTTCAATCTCGGCAGCCAGTTGCTCCGGCGTAACATCGTGCAATTTGAGGACATTGCGCAAATGAGTCGCTCTGGAGCGGCGGGCGACGGCGTCCAGCCAGCCAAACTGCTCTGGGACGCTGGTGTGGACAGTGCCACGGATATTGCTGGTCTTGAGCAGCTGATGCGACTCGAACAAGGAGCACACTACGTCGTAGCTGATGCCAGGCAGCCGGGAGGAGATGGTCAGGAAGGGTGCCCGGGGGACCTGGGATTGGATTGGTCCCAGCCGGCGGAAGAGCTCTATAACCGCCTCTGGACCATGGCCGGAAATCGTGGGGAATTGCCTGCGCAGCGTACGCCGCCGCA
>JAJTCL010000188.1 GCA_021323255.1 Propionibacteriaceae bacterium
AACTGCTCGGACCACCCGAGCCACTGCCCACGCGCGTCTCGGTAACGATCATCGGCGGCGGCGTGATGGGTGTCAGCACGGCGTGGCACCTGGCACGAGGCGGGGTTGGGAGCATCTTGGTCGTTGAGCGAAACCTGCTCGGATCTGGATCCTCAGCGAAGCCGTTGGGTGGGGTCAGAGCAACGTTCTCCGATCCAAGCAACATCTTGTTGGCTCAACGCAGCCTCGAAGCCTACGAGCGATTCGGAGCCGAGTTTGGGGTCGACATCGGCCTTCGGCAGGTCGGATACCTGTTCCTATGCCGGACCGGGACCGAGCTCGCCGCCGTCGAATCGTCAACGGAACTGCAGAACCGTCTCGGCGGCTCGTCGGAGATGGTCAGCCCAGGCCGAGCCGCTCAACTCAACCCCTTCATCGACCCGTCGGTCCTCCTCGGCGCGTCATTCTCGCCGCGAGATGGCTACGCCAAGCCTGGCGAGGTCGTACGCGGATATGCCGACGCGGCCCGCAACCTAGGCGCCGTCTTCAGCGAACACACAGAAGTCATTGGGATCGACACCCACGACGGCAAGGTGACAGCCGTGCGCACGAACCATGGCCTGGTGAGGACCGACACTGTGATCTGTACCGCCGGAGCGTGGTCGCAGCGCATCGGGGAGATGGCAGGCGTCTTGTTGCCGATCGTTCCGGTGCGCAGGCAGATCGGGTTCACCGGACCGCTGATGGAGCCCATGCCTACGGTGCCGTTCACCCTCGATTTGGCCACCACCTTGTACTTCCACAATGCCGGAGATGGCCTATTGCTGGGGATCTCAGACCCGGCCAGAGTCCTGGCTTCGAGCGGGAGTTCTCTTACGAGTGGCTGGCAGCCTTCGACAAGGCAGCCGCTGTCGTCGCACCGTCTCTCGTCGGCGTGAAGCTGGAGGCGGGCTGGGCCGGTCTCTACGAGAACACGCCCGATCACAATGCCTTGATCGGCAGAGCCCACACTCCGAGGAACTTCTTGTACGCGACGGGATTCTCCGGCCACGGTTTTCTGCAGGCCCCCGCCGTGGGCGAGCTAGTCACTGACTTATTCCTGGAACGTGACTCGTTCATGGACCCGCACCCATTCAGGGCAGACCGGTTTCGCGATGCGGAAGCGCTCAGCGAAATCCACATAATCTAGCCACCGACCCTGAAGGAAGGCGACACAAACCCAACGGACGGCTCAGCCAGGGTAAGCCCAAGCCATCCGCTAGGGTCCACCCTAGTGTCAAGGTTGACTTGACAAGACCTCTCTGTCAAGGAATCCTTGACGCCATGACCTTAGATCCAGACATCTCCGATTTCACCCCGACGGAGGTTGCTACGCCCAACGCCGTGGCCCCCGGCCGTCCACTACACAGCATGACGCTGTATGGCATACGTGAGGAGCAGCCGGGCCCGCGGTGGCAGGCGTTGCACGATGCCACTCGTGACGCCTACCGCCGCTGGTATCTCAGCGAGGGTGCGGCGGCAAGGCCCGACCTCAGCACCTGCCGGCGGATGCTCACGGACCACATGCCTGAGCTCGTTCCCACCTGGGAGCGCCTGGTGCAGCTCGCCGGTGGTGACGAGATCACCGCCAGGCTGCTGACGCTGTGGGATCCGCCGCGCTTCCTGCCCGGCTGTTCACAGGCCACACTCGGTGGACGCGTCCCGCTGCTGATCCGCAACTACGACTACAGCCCGGACCTGTTCGAGCGAGTGGTTTACTCCAGCGCCTTCACGGGCAGACGGGTCCTCGGCACAGGGGATTGCTTGTGGGGTCTCCTTGATGGCATGAACGACGCGGGCCTTGCGGTGTCGTTGGCCTTCGGCGGCCGACCCGGTTCCAGCCCCGGCTTCGGCATTCCCATCGTGGTTCGCTACCTCTTGGAGGTGGCCGCGTCTCTTGACGACGTACGGTCGGTGCTTCGCCGCATACCGGTCAATATGAGCTACAACCTCACTGCCATAGACGGCTCGGGTGAGGGCCTGACCGCGTTCGTCGCGCCGGACTCCGCACCCGAATTCTCCCTGGCCCGAGCGGCCACCAACCATCGAGGCACCGTCCCTGAATATCCAGAGCGCGCCCAATCGTTGCGCAGCGTCGAACGACAACGGCTGCTGCTCTCCCTGTTGGACTCCGATCCCGACATGACGAGGTTGACCTCAGCCTTCCTCCGTCCACCGATTCACAGCACCGAATACGGAAGGGCATTCGGCACCTTGTACACCGCGGTCTACCGCCCGAACGACGGTGTCGTCGACTACCTCTGGCCGCAGGATTCATGGCGACGTAGGTTTGACTCAGTCGATGCGACCAAGACAGTCATCCTGAGGGAATCATGACCACATTCGAGGCTGCGGGGCCCACTGCGCCCAGTCTCAACTCGTCGGTGTCCGGGCTGAGGAGTCCGGCGCCGAGGAGTCTCTGAACCGACAACCGAGGCCCAGGCCCAACAAGCACGGCAGGCAGTGGAGGCTCTGGCGCGTCTGTCTGACCCGGCGGCCTCTCCGGATCGGCCGTGCGGTAAGCCGCCAGAGGGTCCACCTCGAGCCCTCACAGAACGCCGCGAGCGCGCTGTCAGGGCCCGAACCAATAGATTTCCACTGTCCCGTCGGGCCGATTCGTCACGCTCGCCTCTCCGGGTAGCGTCGGCGGCGGTGCGTTCAGGAAAGTCACGGCTTCGAAATTCCTCATCCGTGTAACGACATGCCACCTGTCTGGGTGGACGAGGTCAGCGCCGATTTCTCCGATCTGTCCACGTTTTCGAATTTGCTCTTTGAGTGCGAGAGCTTCTTCGTAACTCAATTCGGTCTTTTCGGCGAGGCGCTCGTAGTCGTCGGTCATTGCAGCTCTCCTTCATGTGATCGCCCCTCGTTGGAGGTTCAGATCGGTAGGACGATCCTCTCGCATCCTCCGCTCAGCGACCTCAGGGCTGCAGGCCTACGGCGCTGGCCGCCGCCCGACACCCGGCTCGACCCAGCCCGTCCCAGTTTCTCAGGACTGGCAGCCCAATCTTGATTCGGCAAGGAACCGGCGTCGACTGCAGCCCGGTCCTCACCGAAGCGGCACCGCGGATGTCGGCCGACGCAGACGCGGTCTGCGGCGCCGCCTACCGGCAGCGCAGCCATCGGCGCTAGTCAGCGTGGTCGCAGCTTCGGCTGTTCCCTGCGTTCGAGGCAACCGGGGCGAGTACACCACCCTGGTGCGTCCCCGACCAGCCACTCCGGCAGAGACAAGGAGCACGACGATGACCGCAACACCCAGTATCTGCGCTGGCCTGCAGCCGCTCCGGTCGCAACAGACCCAGCCCGCTGTCAGACACCGACGCCAGCCTGTGGATCCCATCAAGGGTGTCGTCCGGCGGACGGTGATACTCCGCATAGCCGAGAAAGTTAAGCGCTCATCGCATCCGGCCCGATGTCCAGCACGGAGACTACGCTCAAAGCGAACCAGGCACTGAGTACGACACGCTGCATGGATCGGTGCTGCTGCGAGTGACCGGTTAGGTCAAGCCCTCGCGCGCGAAGGCGTACGCCACTGCGTTCGCCTCGTGACGTATCAGCCTGGGCCTGAGGTCCAGCCGGGGTCTGAGGTACAGCCGCGAGTGCCTCAAGACGGCCGGTGACGGCAACTACGATTTCGGATGAAGAACGGTGATTGAGGGCGGAGTCCCGGGATATGGGCGGTGGCTCAGCCACGTTGCTCATGCTGCGACTCCTGGTTAGGCCATGCTCGGAAGCGACGACGCTGCTACACAGGCTCGGAAGGCACTGGAGCTCGCGCTGCGCGTAGGCGATGTGTTACTAACCGCCGGTATGTCGGCCAACGACGTGGTGGTCGAGATGCTGCGCATCACTGAGGCGTATGGGCTCAGCCGAGTCCACGTCGACGTCACCTTCACCTCCATCGCGGTCACCTACTACGCAGCACCGACCACCGTCCCCATGACCTTGGTGCGCACCGTCCAACCTGACGTCCTCGACTTCACCAAAGTGCGGCGGGTCCAGGCGCTCGTACAGCACATCCACGCCGGCGGAATGCCTCTTCAGGGTGCGATCAACAACCTCGAACGGCTTCGTAACGCACCCCGCCCCTACTCGGGCTGGGTGGCGTCGGCCGGCAACGCCGCCATCGCCCCTGGGGTCACCCTGCTGTTCACCGTGTCGTGGCAGATCCTGGTGATTACCTTCATCGCTGGCTTCGCCGTAGACCGACTATTAGCATGGGCCAACGCGCGTCGGCTGCCTCCGTTCTTCTCCCAACTCGCGGGTGCTGCGTTCATCACCTTAGTGGCGACCGGTGTGAGCGCTCTCGGCGCCCACGGAGCCGACATCCTGCTGAGTGTGGACCCGACGCTGATCGTCGTCGGTGGCATTGTCCTCCTGTTCGCCGGAATGACCGCCGTGGGAGCTATGCAGGACGCCATCGACCAGTTCTATGTGACGGCATCCGCACGCTTCCTCAAAGTAGCCATGATGACTGGAGGCATTGTGCTTGGGATCGTCGCCGGCCTGCAGGTAGGCGTGGCTCTCGGCCACCCCATCGCCGTATCGACCCATGCCCTGACTCTTGGGCCGGTAGTGGCCCAATTCGTTGGAGCGACCGTCATTTCCGCCGCATTCGCACTGTCTGCCTATGCCGGAGTGGTAACTGTGGTCCTATCAGGACTGATGGGTGCCCTTGGGTGGGCCGGCTACCTAGGAATGGCCACTTCAGGATTTGGAGAGGTTAGTGCAAACGCTGCTGGAGCCCTTCTTGCGGCTTGCGTCGCAACCATCATCGCGCGCCGATTCCAGACCCCTGGCTTTGCCCTGATCGCAGCGGCGATTCTGCCGCTCGTTCCCGGCCTATCGCTATTCACCGGGCTGCTGCAAGCAGTTGGAACCTTGGCCCAACCAAGAAATCTGGCAGCCAGCAGCGTCACGTTGCTTCAGGCCCTCGGTGTTGCAGTGGGGATTGCTGGCGGCGCAACGCTGGGTACCTATTTAGGTCGTCCGGTCAAGGAGCAACTCCGGCGCATTCGGAATCTACCCAGACCGCCGCGCCGGTCGATCCCAGAGGAGTCCAAGCAAACAGGCGATTGAGCCCTGGACTTGGGTCCCGAGCTGAACCACAAATGGCTCGCCTTGGCCTCTGAAGCCCTCCTCCCGCCAAGCCGGCCTTCAGCGGTGCGACCGCGCGAAGCCGCCACCTGTCGAATCATCACGATGGCCCATCAGCTCCACGCGACGAGGCAGTCTTCGGAAGCGGAGCCGGTTTCCGCAGCGGGGAGCGCAATCGGAGAATCACGCGCTGGTGGGCCAGGGTGTGGTGAGGACCGACACGCTCTCGAACTGGCGCCGCTGACGCGACGGGTTACACCCGCTCAAACACGTCAGGAACTGGTTCAGGGCGGCGCTACTCAAACCCGGAGGGGCAATAGCACGAGTCTCGACGTGCCTTAAGTCGGGCCTTACGGGAGTGTAAACACGCGACGTTCACCGTGAATCACCGTCACTCGCTGACACTGCGACATGTTGGCGTCAAATGCAACTTGACTAGGTCAGATGCTCGTATGCCTAGTGAAAACGGCCGAACAAACCAGTGATCGAAAACGCCGTCTTGAGCTTGGGAAGCTCATATTCCACGCCCACTTGGGGTCGTCGCCACCCGGTCGGCGCTAGCCGGACCCGGTCGGCCGACAAGACCGACAATCTGTGCCAACGCTTCGCGGAGCGAGCCAGTACAGCAGCAAAGTACAGCAGTGTCCCCGCTGCTCAGCGTTGTACAGCGGGGTTCGCCCACACTCAGCGCGCGTGAGCGCCGCTTAGCGAGGTCAACGCCGTCACTTTGCAAGCAAGGGGTTACGGGTTCGAGTCCCGTTGGCTCCACTATTTTCCCTAGTCAGCGCACTTTTCGCGCTCCCCCC
>JAJTCL010000189.1 GCA_021323255.1 Propionibacteriaceae bacterium
GGCGGCCAGTACTGAGGGCACAGCCATCATCCGCCCAGCCGAACTACCTGGCCCGTCTCGTGCGACCGGATCGCCGCGCGGTAGATCTCATGCGTAGCGGCTGCCTCATTCGGTGTGGCGCAACCGAACCGCTCGCCCAGGGCATCTTCCCGCTCGGCCAGGAACGCGGCCAACATCTGCAGGATGGCGTCGGAGAAGCCCGACTCGAAGTTCGGGCCGGTCACGGTCGGCCACACCGACTGGCTGCCGGCATCCAGGGAGGACCAGACCTGCTCACGGCCACCGCCCGGCACGTCCACGAGCGAAAAGACCTGCACCCGCTTCGGGTTCTTGGTCGAGAATCGCACCCCGCCACCCATGCCCAGGGCTTCGAACTCCCAGGTGTTCTTCTCTCCGGGCTCGATTCGCTTCATCTCTGTCGTCAGCGGGAAGGAGTAGCCATCCCTGCTCACCCACCCGTGTAGCACTGCGTTGTCCCAGGTGTCGCACCGCTCCCGGCCTCCGTCGAGCGCCGGCCGCTCGGTCACGATGTCTTGCAGCACGCCAAAGATCCGGTCCGGCGCCCAGCCGAGTCGCAGCGGTACGTGCCAGACATGCAGCCCGAGGTCGTTCATCACGCCGGCCTCGCCGCAGTACCGCGCCTGCCGCTTCCAGTTGATCGCCTTGTCGACGTCGAGGTCACTGGCGTGCAGGAAGGCGCAGCGGGCCTCGATGATCCGGCCCAGAGCGCCAGACCGCACATAGTTGAGCGCCACCTGCGCGCCCGGGAAAAACGGCATCTCGCTGGAGCACCGCACGAATGACTGCGGGTTGGCCGCTACGGCCGCCACGATAGCCTCAGCGGCGGACCCATCGATGCCGAACGGCTTCTCGGCAAGCAGGCTCTTGCCGGCCCGGATGGTGTCGACGTAAAGCTGGTGGTGCAGGTCGTGACGGACGGCGATATAGAGCACGTCAATCGCCTCATCGGCGAGGAGGTCGGCGTAGTCCGCTACCGTCCGCGTCACAGTGGGTATCTGGTCGAACCAGTCCAGGACTGCCGGGTTGATGTCGCAGACCGCGGTGAGCTGCGGATGCACCGGGTGATCGATCAACGCGGGCCAACGCTGTAGCGCCGCGGCTATCTCCCGTCCCATCAGACCGCCACCCACGATGGCCACGTTCACTGTCTTCGTCACCGCGGTTCTCCCAAGAGGCGCAAGGCGTCGTCGACACTGACCTTGTCGTGGAGCACCGCCATCAGCGCTCTGGTGATTCCGGACGGATTCTGATGCTGCACCACGTTCCGGCCGTACACGATGCCGCGGGCTCCCTGGGCTAGCACCGCGGCCGTCCGCTCGAGCAGCGTGCGATCATCGACCCGCCCGCCGCCGCGGACCAGGACCGGAACGTCGCCGGCGACCTCGATGACCTTGTGATAGTCCTCGACGTTGTCGGTGGGGTCGGCCTTGATCAGATCGGCACCCAGTTCCCGGGCCTGGCGCACCAGGGTCATGATCTTGTCGGTGTCCCCGTCGACCATGTATCCACCTCCGGCAGCGGCATTGTCCTGCATCACCAGCGGTTCGATCATTAGCGGCATGGCGTATTTGGTGGCCTCGCCCCGCAACGCCATGATCGAGGAGATGTTGGCCTCCCGGATCTCCGGCCGCCCGGGCAGCTGCATGAGGTTCGCGCAGATCGCCACGGCGTCCAGGCGAACTGCCTCCTCGATCGCATGAGGGATGTGATGGCTGAACAGATGCTCGTCCAGCGGATTCCCATAGACGTTCGCAACATCACTCCTCAAGACCAGGGCCGGCTTCTGCTTTCCTGGAACTGCCTGGAGGAGGCGGGCGTGGCCCAACGTCAGCTGCACAGCATCTGGATTCGCTGCTACCAAGGTGCGAACTACCGCATCCATGTCCTCGATGCCGGTCAGGAAGGATCGCTCACCGAAGAAGCCATGGTCCACGGCCACGTCGAGCGCTCGCCCTGATTGTGGGTTGAACAGGCGGTTCAGGCGATAAATAGACATGTGTCGAGCCTCCTCGCCCAGCTGACGCTTCAGCTTATTTAGGATGAGCCGCGACCGCGACGGCGGCCGATGGGAGATGAATGAGTGACATTCGGATCGGTACCTCCGGATGGAGCTATGACCACTGGAACACCGTCTTGTACGAGCCCTCGCTGGCACCCAGGGATCGGCTCCACCGGTACATACAGGAGTTCGACACAGTCGAGCTGAACGCGAGCTTCTACCGATGGCCCAAGCAGCAGACCTTCCGAAGTTGGCGATATCGGCTACCGCCAGAATTCCGGATGAGCGTCAAGGCACCCCGCGGCCTCAGCCACGGCCGGCGCCTGTATCGACCCGAGACATGGACCCCTCGGCTGGTGGACTGTTGGCACGAGCTCGGGGAGCGACGTGGTCTGTTGCTGGTCCAGCTGCCGCCCGACCAGGAACGTGACGACGACCGGCTCGACTACTTCTTGCGCGGGCTACCGGAATGGATGCGTGTCGCCGTGGAGCTCCGTCACCACAGCTGGGCGGTCGATCCCGTCTTCGACCTGTTGAGCCGCCACCACGCAACTTACGTGGTGATGAGTGGCGCCGGCCTGCCCTGCGTCCTGCGAGCCACCGCGACAACGGTTTACGTGCGGCTCCACGGCCCTGACCATGACCATCTCTACGCCGGCTCGTACGGGGAGACTGATCTGTGCTGGTGGGCCGACCGCATCCGCGAGTGGCACCGACAACGCCTTGACGTCTTCGCCTACTTCAACAACGACGGATATGGGCACGCGGTCACCAACGCACGCCGGCTGCGCACCCTGACGAACTCTTAGATCCTGTTGACCGACTCCGAATGGTTGCGGCACGAGGACACGTTCGACCAGACCAGCGGCGTCGGTCGCGGCCGGCTGCGCTTCAGCCCCTTTCAGGCGGTCGGTGACTTGGTCGCCTCGCGGATCCGATCCTCTCTTCCTCGATGAGGAGTTGATGCAGACATGTTGGTCGTGGGCTGCAGTGCGGTCCTGCGGGTCCGCTGGCTGGTCAGATCGGGGCTACGCTGTTCAGGGGCCACGTTGGTGTGCGAAGCAAGCCCCAGGCGGATGTCATGCGCGAGTACCTCAAGTTCTTCATCGATGGCGGATGGGTGGAACCCGCCCAACTGGCGACGCTGGACGTCGAGAATCCGGCCACAGAGTTGGTGGTGGGCAGGATCGCACTCGGTTCGGCCGCCGACGTGGACAGGGCGGTGAAGGCGGCCAGGGCGGCGTTCGCTGCGTGGTCTCTGACCAGTCGCGAGGAACGCCTGGAGGTCCTCAACCGCATCGTGACGGAGTACGAGAAGCGCTTCGGAGACCTGATGACGGCAGTCACGGAGGAGATGGGCGCGCCTGCTTCACTGTGTCAGGACGCTCAGGTGCCGGCGGGCCTTGACCACCTCATCGACGCCACCCGAATTCTCCAGGACTTCCCGTTTCAGGAGATCCGTGGCCAGACCATGATCGTCAGGGAACCGATCGGAGTTTGCGGCTTCATCACCCCCTGGAACTGGCCACTGAATCAAATCACCCACAAGGTGGCGCCAGCACTCGCCACGGGCTGCACGATGGTGTTGAAGCCCTCTGAAGTGGCACCTTTCTCGGGTCAGATTTTCGCCGAGGTCCTGGATGCGGCGCGGGTGCCGCCCGGTGTCTTCAACCTCGTCCACGGCGACGGGCCGGGCGTCGGTGTGGCGCTCGCGTGCCACCAGGACATAGACATGGTGTCCTTCACCGGCTCCACCCGGGCCGGAATAGAGGTGGCTAGGAACGCTGCGGCAACGGTCAAGCGTGTGCACCAGGAACTGGGCGGCAAGAGTCCGAACATCATCCTCGATGACGACGACCTTCCCGGACATGTCGCGCGTGGAGTGCGCGACGTCATGAACAACTCCGGTCAGAGCTGCAACGCGCCCACCCGGATGCTGGTCCCGACCAGTCGGATGGCCGAGGTCTTGGCCGTAGCTAAGCAGACCGCGGAGCTGATCACCGTTGGTGATCCGACCGGCGACGCCATCCTGGGCCCGGTGGTCTCCCGCACTCAGTGGAACAAGATCAACGGGTTGATCAAGACGGGTGTTGAGGAAGGCGCGACCTTAGTCACCGGCGGCCCAAACCGGCCCGAGGGGCTTGAAAGAGGCTACTTCGTCAAGCCCACGGTGTTCGGCAACGTCAGCAATGACATGACTATCGCCAATGAAGAGATCTTTGGGCCGGTCCTGGTCGTTCTCGGCTATGAGAGCATCAACCAAGCCATTGAAATCAGCAATGACACGATCTATGGCCTCGCCGCATACGTAAATGGAGCGGACACCGCTCAAGCCCGCGTCGTGGCCTCGCGGCTACAGGCCGGTCAAGTGTCAATCAACGGCGCCTCCGATCCAGCGGCGCCGTTCGGCGGCTACAAGATGAGCGGCAACGGACGCGAGGGTGGCGACTTCGCCTTCTACGAGTTCCTAGAGACCAAAGCTGTAATGGGCTGACCAGAGCCGACCCTGCGGTTTTCCAGGTGGGCATGATTGGGCATGGAGTGTCGCATGATCAATTCAGCAGAGCCCGATTCGCGGCCTATGAAGACTTGCCTGACAAGGCACTTCGGTAGATGACACGCCGATGATCATGGAACACGCATGACCAGCCTTAACTGAGCCTGCTAGGAAAGTGCCGCAGAGTGTTCTAGGAATAGGGCATGACTGCGCCGGGCGTCGCCCATCCCCTGGTCGGCCGGGCTGCCGAGCTCGACCGGCTGGATGCAGCAATGGATGAGGTCAGGGTCGCGGGCCCGCGAGTCGTGCTCTGCTCCGGCGCAGTAGGCGCCGGGAAGACCGCGCTGCTCAGCCTCTTCGCTGATCGTGCCGCCGAGCACGGCGCGACCGTCATGTGGCCTCGGGCGTTCGGCCGTCGCGGCGCACCGCCATACTGGATCTGGCAGCAGGTCGCCGGGCCGAACCGGCCGTTCGGATCGTCGCCGCTGTCGGCCGATCGAGCCGCGATCGCCGAGCGGATTGCCGACCGGTTACGATCGGCCAGCGCCGGGCGGCCGGTCGTCCTCGCTGGCTGCGAGAGGTGGAGCGGCACCGCGAGATCGACCTCCAGTACCACCCGATGAGTCTGCGGATGCTCAACGAGCACAAGGTGCTGAACGAGCAATACCGACTATCTCTCGAACGCTCGACCGGGCCGTCGCGGATCGCCACCGCGGTCTGGCTCCACCGCGGCGCGGACGCCTTCAGGGCGTGGTACACCTCGTTCGGTGCGATGATCTTCGACAGTTGGCGTTATCCCACCCCCGAGGAGTACCGGACAGCAGCCGCCCGAGCGCTCCAGGCACACAGCCTGCCGGCGCAGCTGGTGCAAGCCGCGGACAGCGAGGAGTACGACGAGCCGCTGCGGCAGAGCCACCTGGAGGGCACCGTTCCGGTCGGCGCCGACGGCGGGACGCCAGTCATCCACCTCGCTGGTGTCGCCTACTTCGGGCCTGTGCTGAATGCCGTCCCCAGCACCGAAGAGTCACTCGAGCTGTTCGATGCATTCGCACTCCTGGCGGGCTGCCGCGACTTTTTCGAGCTGAAACGAACTCGTACCTCCCCTCCGGTCTTTGCGAGCTGGTCTCTGGACATCTGCAAGATGCCGGAGAAGGGAGAAGAGGCATGAACGACGACGAGCTGTGGGCTGCCATCGATGCCCAACGAGTACGTACCGTGAGGCTGCTCCAAGATCTGACACCGGCCAATTGGGAGCTTGATTCGCTCTGCGACGGGTGGCGCGTACGCGATGTTGCTGCCCACCTGACCATGCAGCAGATGACCCTCGGC
>JAJTCL010000190.1 GCA_021323255.1 Propionibacteriaceae bacterium
CCAGTCGATGTCGGCTTCCTCCCAGTCGAGCAGTGCCGTCACCTGACCGTCTTGCAGCAACACATTGCCGGGAAAGATGTCGTTGTGGGTAACGCCGCGGGTGATCTTGCGGGCCCTTGCGGTCCGGGTAATCAGCTCGATCGCCTCCTGTCGGGCGTCCGCGATAAGCGGCAGCCAGCACTCGAAGGCACGCGTCATCTGCGCGAGCGGCGGAAACGGTAGTTCGCTCAGTCGGGAATGTCCCGGTCGAGGACTCATGTCGAGCTGAACGTCGTGCAGCCGGCCAAGGGCCGCAGCCACGGCACGCCGATCGCCAGGCTTCGCCGGAACACCTGGAGCGTACGGAGTAAGCCACAACGGGCGCTCTCTGTGCAGCAGAAAAGTCCGCCCGTCCAGGGTGCGCAGCGGGCCGGGAATCTCGCTCAGGTGAGGTCTCAGAAGTTCCAGCAGCTGATGCTCCCAGGACAGGCCTTCCAGATCGAGTGGCGGATGCTTCACATGGAGGACCACCGACCGATCGCCTCTCAGAAGGAAGACATCGTTTGCATAGCCGCCTTTGAGTCGCTCCACGGAGATCGGTACTGATAGACCGTACTCATTGCTGACGGCCCGCAGCAGATCTACGGCCGGGGCCGCGGGGTCAGCAGACGGACTCACCTGGTCAGTCTCTCCTGGCTGCATTCGCCCAACTCACGCACTCGCCCGCCAGTGCGTGCCGGGAGTCCCTCAGGTTCGGACATTAGAGTTTGACGGTGCGTCGCATCAGTCGCTGGCCGATCTTCACCGCGGTGGTGCTGATCCTCGCACTCGGTACCCTAGCCAGCCTGGCAATCGCAACCGTACGCACCTCGTTCCCCGAGAGCTCAGGCCGCCTGATGGTGTCCGGGCTCAAAGGCCAGGTCGAGGTACTTCGGGACTCGTACGGGGTGCCGCACATCTACGCCGACAACCCCGAAGACTTGTTCGAAGCGCAGGGATACGTGCATGCGCAGGACCGCTTTTTCGAGATGGACTTTCGCCGCCACCTCGCTGCCGGGCGGCTCTCTGAGCTCTTTGGCCTAACGCAGCTGGAAACCGACGCCTACATCCGCACGCTGGGCTGGCGGCGAGTCGCCGAGCAGGAGCTGGCGTTCCTGGCACCGTCGACTCGGCGCTATCTCGACGCGTACGCCGCTGGAGTCAATGCCTACCTCGCGGGCCGATCGGCTCGTGACCTCTCCTTGGAATATTCGTTGCTCGGGTTGCAGGGTTTGCGCTACAGCCCGGCGCCCTGGACGGCTGTCGATTCAGTGGCCTGGCTCAAGGTCATGGCGTGGGACCTGAGTTCGAACCTCACCCAGGAGGCCGATCGCGCGATCATCACCGGCAAGGTAGGTGCCGGTCGTGCCGCACAGCTCTATCCGGGATATCCGCTGGAGGGCGACTTCGCACCCATTGTCAGGCGGGGAGACGTTGTGGGTAAGGCATTCGACCCCACAGCCAAGCGGTCATCGGCACGACCTCTCGTTGCTGGACTAAGCAATGATCAACTACGCCAGGCCAGGAACGTCCTGGAGAGTGCCGCCAAGATCAATAAGATGGTTCCGCACGTCCTCGGCTCGGGCTCCGCTGAGTCCGGGATCGGTTCCAACTCCTGGGTGGTGGCGGGGTCCCACACCGAAAGCGGCAAGGCGATCTTGTCCAACGACCCACACTTGGCTACCTCCATTCCGTCGGCGTTCGCCCAGGTCGGCCTGCACTGCCGTACGGTCTCAGAGGTCTGCCGCTTCGATGTCTCTGGATTCAGCATGGCAGCCATGCCTGGCGTGGTCATCGGCAAGAACAACAAGATCGCCTGGGGCCTGACCACCAGCTACGTCGACGCCCAGGACTTGTACCTAGAGGATGTGCGCGGCGACACCGTCCGCCAAGGCGACAGGTACGTGCCGCTTCGGGTAATCACTGAGGAGATCCACGTGCGAGGCGAGGACCAGCCGAGAACCATTCGCATTCGCTCCTCCCGGCATGGACCGCTGCTCTCCGACGTTGACCAGCGATTGCAGCAGGTCTCTCCCAGCAGAGCTGATCCGAACCCGGCCCATTACGCGGTCGCGCTGAGCTGGACGGCGCTTCAGCCGGGCCGCAGCATGGACGCGCTGCTGGCCATTGACCGCGCGCAGAACTTCGCAGAGTTTCGCGAGGCGGCTGCGCTGCTCAGCGCACCCTCACAGAACCTCATCTACGCCGACACCGATGGCAACATCGGTTACCAACTGTCCGGCACCGCTCCTGATCGCCGCACCGGAAACGGAACGAAGCCTTCACCGGGTTGGGACACCGAATATGACTGGCGCGGCACCATCCCGTTCGGCAAGCTGCCTTACGTGTACAACCCGCCCAGCGGCTATCTGGTTGCTGCCAATCAGCAGGTGATCGGAGCGCAATACCCCTATCCACTGGGCTCCAGTTTTTCGTACGGGTGGCGCAGCCAGGAGATCATCGACCGGTTGCGCGATGCGCCGCCGTTGACCGTGGACAGTGCCGAAGCGATCTTCTACGACGACACCATCCGATTTGCCGCAGACCTGGTACCGATCCTGCTCAAGATCAAGGTTCCCGATCCATGGGTGGTTGAGGGGCAACGGACGCTGGTTGGCTGGGACTACTCGGCGACCAAGGACTCCGCGGCTGCAGCGTACTTCAATGTCATCTGCCACAACATCTTCAAGTTCACCTTCCGTGACGAGCTGCCAGAGGAGGACCTGTGGCCGACTGGCGGCGATCGCTGGTATGCGGTGTTGACGATCTTGATCAACGAAGTCGAGAACCCGTGGTGGGATGACGTGAGGACTCCGGACAAGATCGAAACTCGGGACGAGATCCTGCTCGCCGCGATGACCAATGCCCGCAAGGAGATCACCTCACTGATGTCCCGGGACACCGACCAGTGGCAGTGGGGCAAGCTGCACAGGGTGCAGCTGCAGAATCCGACGCTCGGCAAGAGTGGGATCAAGCCCATCGAGCGTCTGTTCAACCGCGGTGGATATCAGGTTGGCGGTGGCCCTGCAGTGGTCAATGCCATGGGGTTCGACGACCGGAAGGGGTATGCCGTAACGTCCGGCCCGGCGATGCGCATGCTTATTGATCTTGGTGACCTTGACGCATCGCGCTGGGTGAACCAGAGCGGCGTATCTGGTCACGCCTTCCACCGTCACTACGACGATCAGACCGAACTATGGGCGGGTCAACAACTCTGGCCCTTTGTCTCGTCCCGAGGCGCGGTCGAGGCCCGTTCCAGCTCTCGCCAGGAGCTGTTGCCCAGCGGCTGAGAAGACCGCCCTTTGCTGCTTAAGTCGGTGGGACGACTGCTCCCGGCCGGGTAAGATCGCGGTCGGATGGCACTGACCCGGCAATCACCGGTGAGCCTCTGGAAGAACGAGGGCCCAAGAGGTCCTTCAGTAGAACCGGACGGGTGGGCCCGTAACAGCCTACGAATGAGCGGCCGAGTCGTTGATCATGGTCATCGTGCCCGGCAAGCGAGGTGGTACCGCGGTGGAGACATCGTCCTCGTGCAGCAGCAGGCAACGAGACGAAGGCAACACCGTGACGATCTACCCCAAGGCCAGCAGCACGTCTGCGGAGCAGACCCAGCCGGCCGGCGTGCCGCCCAGCCCAAACTTTCCCAGGCTGGAAGAGCAGGTTCTGGCGTATTGGAAAACCGACGACACGTTCAACGCCTCTGTCGAGCGAAACCCGGCCGGCAGCAACGGCGCCAATGAGTTCGTTTTTTATGACGGACCGCCGTTCGCCAACGGCCTGCCGCACTACGGTCACCTGCTCACCGGCTATGTGAAGGACATCGTGCCGCGTTACCAGACGATGCGCGGTCGTCGCGTCGAGCGCCGGTTCGGCTGGGACTGCCATGGGCTGCCGGCTGAGCTCGAGGCGATGGCGCAGCTCGGCCTGAAGACCAAGTCAGATATCGAAGACCTGGGTATCGCGGCGTTCAACCAGGCGTGTCGCGAATCGGTGCTGCGCTATACGGCCGAGTGGCAGGAATATGTCACGCGGCAGGCTCGCTGGGTCGATTTCGATCACGACTACAAGACCCTCGAACCGGACTACATGGAATCAGTGCTGTGGGCCTTCAAGTCGCTGTACGACAGGGGCCTGGTGTATCAGGGCCTCCGGGTGCTGCCGTACTGCTGGAACGACGAAACGCCGTTGTCGAGCCACGAGCTCCGGATGGATGAGGACGTCTACCAGGTTCGAGTGGATCCATCGGTCACGGTAGGCCTGCGGCTGCAGACGGGCGAGTTGGCTATGGTGTGGACCACCACGCCGTGGACCCTGCCGTCCAACTTGTTGATCATGGTGCATCCGGATATCGACTATGTCGTGGTCGAGTCCGACGCCAGTGGGTCGACCGAGCGGTACGTGCTGGCCGAGGCACGGCTTGCGGCGTACGCAGGAGTGCTGGGCGACGAAGCTCAGCTGGTGCGCCGGGTGAAAGGAACCGAGCTACTCGGGCTGACGTACACACCGCCGTTCAGCTACTTCCGGGGTCACCCGCGTGCCCACCGGGTCGTGGAGGCGGACTTCGTGACCACCACCGAAGGCACCGGGCTGGTGCACAACGCCGGCGCATTCGGTGAGGAGGACAAGATGATCACCGATGCGCTCGGGATCGTGCCGGTTGTTCCGGTCGATGCGGGGGGCAGGTTCACCGCGCCGGTTGACGACTACGCCGGCGTGCATGTTTTCGACGCGAATCTGTTGATCATTGATCATTTGAAGGCGCGGCTGGAGGTAGACCGCTGGCCCGAATCGCCAGACGACAACGTGGGCTCGACCACACCAGGCACAGTGTTGCTGCAGCATGAGCCGTATCCGCACTCCTACCCACATTGTTGGCGGTGTCGGAACCCGCTGATCTACATGGCCGTCTCCAGCTGGTTCGTGGAGGTGACCAAGATCAAGGACCGGATGGGTGAGTTGAATGGCGAGATCAACTGGGTTCCGGGGCACGTCAAGGACGGCCAGTTCGGCAAGTGGCTGTCTGGTGCTCGGGACTGGTCGATCAGCCGGAACCGTTTCTGGGGAACGCCGATCCCGATCTGGAAATCCGATGATCCGGCGTACCCGCGGATCGACGTGTACGGATCGATCGCGGAGCTGGAGGCCGACTTCGGAAGGCCGGTAACCGATCTCCACCGCCCGTACATCGATGAACTGACGCGGCCAAACCCGGACGACCCGACCGGGAAGTCCACGATGCGCCGCATCGAGGACGTGCTGGATGTGTGGTTCGACTCAGGCTCCATGCCGTATGCCCAGGTGCACTATCCCTTCGAGAACACCGAATGGTTCGAGCATCACTATCCCGGGGACTTCATCGTGGAGTACATCGGCCAGACTCGCGGATGGTTTTACACCATGCACATCCTGGCCACTGGGCTGTTCGACCGTCCTGCCTTCAGCAACTGCCTTGTCCACGGCGTCGTGCTGGGTAGCGACGGGCAGAAGATGAGCAAGTCACTGCGCAACTACCCTGATGTCAGCGAGGTGTTCGATCGCGACGGCGCGGATGCCATGCGCTGGTTCTTGATGTCCTCGGCGATCTTGCGTGGCGGCAACCTGATCGTCACCGAGCAGGGCATTCGCGACGGAGTTCGCCAGGTGCTGATCCCGTTGTGGAACGCCTGGTACTTCTTCAGCCTGTACGCCAACGTTGCCAACGGTGCAGCCGGATACGACGCCAAGATCAACTTTGATTCCTCCGATGTGCTTGATCGCTACATCCTGGCGAAGACAGCTCAGTTTGTGCAGTCGATGACGGAACTTTCTCGATGCGTTGTCCAACTGGTACATCCGGCGCTCCCGGAATCGCTTTTGGGATGGGGAGTCTGCCGGCTCGTTCGCGGCCTTCGACACGCTGTTCACCGTCTTGGAGGCGACCACCCGTGCCGCGGCACCGCTGCTGCCGCTGACGACGGAGGAGATCTGGCGTGGGCTGACCGGTGGACGGTCGGTGCACCTGACCGACTGGCCGGGTGCCTCTGATCTGCCGGCAGACGATGATCTTGTCGCTGCCATGGACCGGGTACGTGAGGTTTGCTCCGCCGCCTCGAGTCTGCGCAAGGCGGGCGGACTGCGGGTGCGACTGCCGCTGCCGATGCTCAGCGTCCTCGCCGAGGACGTCGAGGCGTTGCAGCCCTTCGCGGAGTTGATCAAGGACGAGCTCAATGTTCGCGATCTTGAGCTGGCTGGTCTCGAGACGCTCGCTGCTGGATACGGGGTCACCCAGGTGCTGCAGGTCAATGCTCGGGCGGCAGGCCCTCGCCTGGGCAAGGATGTTCAGGTTGCGATCAAGGCCAGCAAAGCCGGTGACTGGTCGGTTGCAGAGGACGGCACTGTGACATCAGGCGGAATCGCTTTGCAGGAAGGGGAGTACGCCCTTCGGACCGTGATCGCGGAAGCCGGCTCCAACGGTCAGCAGGCGGTTGCGATGCTGCCACGCGGTGGCTTCGTGATCTTGGACACTACGGTAACGCCGGAGCTGGCGGCCGAAGGCCTGGCCCGCGACGTGATACGCGCCGTGCAGCAGGCCCGCCGCGACGCTGGGCTGGCAGTCAGTGACCGCATCACCCTGCGGCTTGCTGGAGACGAGGTCGTGCGGGCTGCGATCGAGGCGTACGCGGACCTCATCACGTCGGAGACGCTCAGTGCACACCTCGATCTGCCGGAGGATCTGGACGGCACGACTGCGACGGTGGGCACCAACCAGAAGATCACGCTGACCGTCCAAAGGATCTAGGTGTCAACCCTTTGGCGCAAGTGGACGGAAAGGGCAATGAGATCGCCCATCGTCTTGTCGTTGGTGACCTCTTTCCGTCGTGCCCGGCGGCGCATGATCCAGACTGGTGCCGTGATCCGTCGCCGAGTGGTGGCCTATGGACGGGTGCAGGGTGTGTTCTTTCGCGACACCTGCCGGCGTCAAGCGTGGACGCGCGGGGTGTCCGGTTGGGTCACCAACCGGGACGACGGCGCTGTTGAGGCTGTCTTCGAGGGCGAGCCTTCCGACGTGCAGGCAATGGTCGACTGGGCACGCAGGGGCCCAGCTCATGCGGAAGTGGCTGAGCTGGAGGTTATCGAGGAGGAGCCATGCGGCGAACGGGGTTTCTCCGTCCGCTGATGACGAGCTGGCAATTCACAAGTTGCAAAGCACCGACGGCTCGCAGGTGATCATGCGGGTCGGTGTCACGATGACGTCGACCCGACGGTCCCAGGCATGCACCGGAATCGTTTTCAGCACCTCGTCGTCGTTGAGCAGTACCCAGATCGGTGCGCTCTGGGAGGCGTGCCGCAGGGCCCGGTCGTACCAACCGGCGCCTCTTCCCAGACGGTCGCCGTGAAGGTTGGCGGCCAGTCCCGGGCAGATGATCAGCTCTGCCTCGGGCAGCTGTTCGCTCGGCACCGGGTCGCCTGTCGGTTCCAAGATTGAGTACGCCCCAACCCGCAGTGCATCGGGCCCCTCGTACGGCGCCCAAGCCGGTTTGTCGAGACGGCCGCCAATCGGGTGGGAGAGCACCGGCAGCAGCACGCGGACGCTGTTAGCTGCCAGCCAAGCGACCAGCTGAAGTGTCCCCGGCTCCGAGCCGCTGGAGAGATACGCTGCGACGGTGTCCGGAATCCGGTCCTCCAGGGAGAACTCGATCATTGCCATCCGTGACTCGTCGTCATGGTCTCGCTGCTCGTGGGTACGTGCGTCACGGCGGAACAGGATGGCTTTCCGGAGGGTTTGCTTTGCCCCAGCTATCGCTGCGGCGTCGATCGCCGCCATCGCCGCGAGGTCGACGGCCTGATCCGGCTGGGTTTGCACGGACCCAGCCTAGTCGCGCTGAGGTCTCAAACGGCTGCCCTCGCGTCAGCGTGTCTTGCGGGCATGATCATCTTTTGACGTGGTTTTGTCGGCGTTGACCCAGCGCGACGTTCGAGCCATCGCAGCGAGGCAGCACTACTGTGTGGGGCATGCCCTTGTTCACCCGCAAGAGAGTTGACGAATCGCAGCAGGGCGGGACACAGTTCGAGCCACTTCCCGAGCCGCCCGAGCCGGATCGCGGCCAGTTCCGATCGATGCAGGCTCACCGCCAGTATCTGCTCAGCTGCGTGAACCCACTTCGGCCCTTCCGCCAGCACATTCTCGACGCGGTCGGCCTGAATATCTGCGAAGACATCGTCTCCACGATCGACCTGCCGCGATTCGACAATTCCGCAATGGACGGTTACGCGGTGCGCGCCG
>JAJTCL010000191.1 GCA_021323255.1 Propionibacteriaceae bacterium
GACGACCACCGGCAACCCGGGGGAGGGCATCCGGTCTGGGCTTTGCTGGGCCTCGTACCAAGCGGGATCGATCCATACCTCGGCCACCCAGTCAAACGTTTCCGGTGACGGACTGTTGCCGTCGCCCGTGGTCGGGCCAATGGAAGCTTGCGCTGGCTGCTCCGCATTGATACCAGCCGCATCGATATGAGTTGCATCGGACGCCTCAGCGGCAACCGATGGCCGCGGCATCGTTCCTGTGGTGAAGTCATAACCGCAGTTCTCACAGAACAACGCGTCGAGAAGGTTCTGCGCTCCGCAGCTCGGACAGGGCTGGTGACCTGGCTCGCTGCTGGCCGCACCGGTCGTCGCAGTCGGCCCGGTCGCCGGCGGTGCGGTTGTGGCGTCGATGGGCAGCCCGCACACATCGCAGTAGTCCTGCGCCAAGGTTGCGTGGCCTACCGGACAGATGGCAATCATCGACGACAGCCAGAGGTCGGGTTCACGGTCGATGCGGAGGTCATGGTCACGCCTTCTGGTCGAGAGGAGCCATCATCCCTTGATCCTGGTCGTCTTCGTCGACGCTGTGTCCAAGGCCATCTCATCGGCCTTGTCCACCTCACGCTTGAGACGCACCGTACCGGTTTCAGAGTCGTCGATGTCGACCACCTTACGGAGTCGGGTAGTTGCCTCCTCGTTGCCTGTTTCTGCTGCCAGCTGTACCGCACGGCCCAGTTTCTTTGTGGCGGTCTCCTCATCGCCCGAGGCTTTGGCGGCCAAGCCTTCCTGGATGGCCTCCGCGAGCTCGGTCTGGCCGGTGTAATGGGCTACCTCGGGGTTGATCCGGGTCGTCAGGCCCTCGTCGTCAGACCACTTTGCTTTCACCAGACCCTGAGCGGCCACTTGATTGCCGACGGCAAGTTGCACCCGCGCCGCGAGCTGCTCTTGGCCAGTGGCCTTCGCCGCCAGGCGCACACAGACGTGGTAATCACGGGACTCATCGCCCCACGATCCTGTCGGATACCCGCTGGTGAGCGGATTGATCTCTACTCGACGGGAGGTCAGATCTTCCACGGTCGGCGAGACCTGGCGTACGAACAACACCTGTGCGCCTTGGGGCGCCCAGACCCGCAACTGCGCATCGGCCACGCCGCGACTCATGGACTGTTGCATCAGCTCGGCGAAGACCTGACTCATCTGATCCGGCTCAGGAATGATGTCCACGCTGCCCAGTAGGGCCTGGGCGATGCGGCGTACCTCGGCTACCTGCCAGTCGACCCCGACTCCTCGGCAATCACATTGGAACTTGCCGGTCACGCCGCGAATCGCGTTGGTCAGCTGGTCGGGCGTCTCGTTGTGGTTTTCTCCGTCGGTGAGCAAGATCGCGTGGCGCTGGGCCAGCTCCGGCACGGAGTCGAACAGCCGACCCGCCAGAGTAAGCCAAGTCCCCATGGCCGTGCCTCCGTCGGAACGGAACTGGCTGATCGCCTGATGAGCGGCGTACCTGGCGTTGCTGTCCATCTGCACCATCCCCCGGCCCGATCGCACCAGCGGGAACGCCAGGTAGGCCTGGTGGGTGCCAGCGACAACGGCGAACCAGGTGCCGTCAAGGATCTGGTCCACGGCTGCGGCCGCCGCCACCTTCGCCGCCTCGAGCTTGGCCCGACCCATGGAGCCGGAGGTGTCCACGATGATGATTTCCCCGGCATCGCCGGACCCGGTTTGACCTGCTGATCCCGCCGCGGTGCAGGTTACAGTGACGATGGCGTTGACGTCGGTTCCTCCTTCAGGCAGGAACTCGTTCTGGTACACCTCCGCGGTGAAGTCAGCCATGATCAACTTCCTTTCGGCTCCTGGTTGGTCGGTTCAGTATGTCTGGATACCCCAGAACGACGTCAGAGACGTGCCAACGCCACCGAGATGTTGTCCTTGCCGCCCTGGCTGTTTGCCCATTCGACAAGGGCAACCGCCAGCGGGAGTGGATCGGACTCAGGAGTGCTGATTTCGGCGACAAGCGACTGCAGCGCGGCGGCCTCCGATGCGTAGTTCCACAAGCCGTCAGAACACACCAAGACCCAGCCGGGGGAGTTGACAACGGTGGATCCGGTACGCGGCACGAAGTCGGGGCTGTCGCGTCCCAGCCACTTGGTGATGGCGTGAGCCTGCGGGCCGTTCTCGGCCGCCTCGCGCGAAGTGCCCATCGCAATTCGTGCCTGGGCGACCGAGTCGTCGACGCTGAGCTCGGTGGGTTCGCCGATCGAGCCATGATCAGGAATCCAGTACACCCGGCTGTCGCCGACGTTGCCGAACACCACGAGGTCAGCCTCAACGACCGCCGCTGCGAACGTGCAGGAAGCGGCGTTTTCGCTGTCTAGGGCGGTGTTGTCGATCACCGCGGTGTTGGCCGCGGCGGCCGCCTTGACTACTGCGCCTGAGATTGCCGCCACCCGACTGGCTGGCGTACCTAGTCCGGTAGGCCGTTGCGCCACGAGAACCTCACGCGCCGCGCGAGCGGCGGCCAGGCTCGCGACATCGGAGTCGATAGAGGTGGACACTCCATCGCAAACCACCAGCACTGCTCGGGAACGCGGGGCCGGCTCGGCTGCGACGGCTGTGGCGTCCTCGTTGCGGTGGTGCCGCACGCCGCGGTCGCAGCACGCGGCTACCCATGATGCTGGTTGCTCGGTGTAGTGATCCCGCTCCGTCGGCGCTTTGGTGCCGCAGGTCTGGCAGTAGCCGTCTGCCCCAATCACGCCGCCGCAGTTGGTGCAGGGGCGGACCAGGACAACCGTGTCCTGGTTGTCAGTGTCGGCTTGGATCGAGCGGGTGATCTCGATGGGCGCTGCCATCTCCGCCGGCTCATCATCAGAAGCGGCAGCCGTTGGCGTGAGGGCGCCGCCGCAGGCCTCGCAGAAGGCCTCCGTTGCAGCCACCTCAGCACGACAGTGCGGGCAGTGAAGACTCCCGTCGGCCTGCCGGAGTGCGGCAGGCGGCACCGCAGCGGCGGGCTCGGTCATCGTAGGGTCCACCTTCGCACGGCGTTGGCTTTGTCGACCAGCGCGTAACGGCGATGCTCATCGGTTTCGATACCGGCCAGCTGACGATAGGTTGCCTCCAAGCCGTCGCGCAGTGTCTCATCGCTGGCCTGGTATGGGCCGATCTTGACGTCAGTGTGCGACCCGTTCTTGCCGACCTCGGCGATGGCCCGCTCCAGGATCTGGGCCGTCAGCTCAGACTGTTCACGCGGATCGAGTCGGACTCCGCTGATGCTGTCCATCGCCTGGGCCAACGCCGGCAGGCCATGGTCGGACTCGTAGAGCTGCACCGCCCGCAGCCGCCGGGCTTCTGGATAGCTTCTGCTTGTCGATGGAACCAGGTCCAACGCCTGCACGGCACCAGCCACATCGCCCCGCGCGGCCCGGATACGCGCCATTCCGAAGGCACCGGGCGCCACATAGTTGGCGTCAGTGCTGGCGCAGGTTCGGTACAGCTCCTCAGCAATGTCTCCTTCACCGCCGCGCTCGCAGGCTAGGGCCAGCGCGAGCTTCGGGGCCAGTTCGCCTGGCACCTGTCCGTAAACGGCGTTGAAGGATGACTGCGCGGACGCGAAATCGCCGGCATCCAGTGCCGCCAGGCCGGCAACCCAGACAGCCCGCCACTCCCAGGGATCCTCGATCAACATCTCGTTGACGATCTGCTCCACCACGTCTCGCCGTCGCAGCTCAAGTGCCGCGTGGGCCTGCGCCAGCCGAACCTCGGCAGTCGCTACCGGCGCCTCTCGAAGCTTCTCAAGGCGCTTCCCAGGATCATCAACGGAGACATTGCTGAGCCAGGCGTACTCGGGATCGCTGGTGTCAGTGCGCAATGCCGGTAGTTCGTTCCACTCCAGTGCTTCGGTGGTGATCGCGGGCGCTTCGAACAGTACTGACGCGGCCGATGTGAGGGAGGTTCCAGGCATATTCGCTGCTACTACCTCGCGAAGTACGCCTAGCAGTTGCACCCGGAACTCATCGACAGAGGCGAACCTGTCTGCAGGATCGGCCGCGCAGGCCTTCGACAACAGCCGATACAAAGAGTCGTGGGTGGCGAACAGTGGCGTCTCTTCAACTGGTGGCAAGCTCGCAACATATGTGGTCTGGTAGCCCCGAAACTCCAGCATCAGCACCACGCAGGTGCGCCCGATCGTGTAGATATCGGAGGCAACGGTGGGTCCGATTTGAGCGACTTCGGGTGCCTGGTAGCCGATGGTGCCGTAGATTGCTGATTCCTCATCGTCGATGCGCCGCACCCCACCAAGATCAATGAGCTTGACTGCATCGCCAATCTGAATCAGGTTGTCTGGTTTGAAATCGCAGTAGATAAGACCAAGATCATGCAGGTAGCTGAACGCAGGCAGGATCTCCAAGATGTAGGCCAGCGCCTGGTCAACGGGCAGCGGATCGAACTGTCCGTTGTTGGCCCGCAGCCGGTCCTTCAAGATCTGCTTGAGTGAGGTCCCGCCGACGTACTCCATCACGATGTAACCCGCGTCGGCATGGGTCACGAAGTTGTAGATTTCGACGATCAACGGGTGTTCTACCTGGGCAAGGAACTGCTTTTCGACGATCGCCACGGCCAACGCGTCTTTGTCACCGGTGTTGAGCAGGCCCTTCAGCACCACCCAACGATCCGACACATTGCGGTCCCTCGCCAGGTAGATCCAGCCCAGGCCCCCGTGCGCTAGGCAGCCAGCTATCTGGTACTGATTCGCCACGAGATCGCCCGGCTTGAGCTTGGGTGTGAAGGAGAATGCGTTGCCGCATTTCGGGCAGAAGCCTTCGGTTCGTCCTGGCTGGCCGTCCCGCGACCGGCCGACCGGCGAGCCGCAGTTCGGACAGTTCCGCTTCTCCTCGGCAACCCGCGGATCCTTCATGATCGCCTGAGTGGGGTCGATCACTGGTGCCGGCGGGACCCGAGTGAGCCCAGCACCGAGGCGCGCCGACCGCAGCCGTTGGGAGCCCGAGCGAACCCGTCTGGTGATCTTCGAGCCATCTTCGGGAGCCCGCTGCGAGCCGAGGGCGGTCGACTGCAGTCGTGCCGAGCCGCCAGTGATCCCCGAGATAGCGCCGCCAGCTGATACTGGCGCCTGATCGTTGGCGGCCGGCTCGTTGGCCGAGGCCGCCGGAGTGCCGCAGACATCGCAGTAACCGTCGACGATCGTGCCGGTACAACCCGGCTGCGTGCAGCGCGCTCCAGGGAGGTCCGGCGTCGTTACCTTCTGACCGTTGTCCGCACCCTCAGTAGAAGGGTTGATGGCCCCGGGGCTGCCGCAGACATCGCAGTAGCCGTCGACGATGGTGCCGGGACAGCCCGGCTGGTTGCACCCTGTCATTCAACCGCCTTGTTCAATTGGGCTCCGCCGATGTTGCTGGATGCACCGCGTGCGGTGCCGGGGTTGTTTGGAGATAGGTCTGGTAGACGCTGACCAGCTGCCTCGCTAGCACCATCCGGCTGGGCCTGTCATCCAATGCGTTCCTGGCCAGCTGATATGCCTGCGCGACATCAGGAACCTCCGCGACTCCGGTCGCCATCGCCTTAGCCCGATACGCCTCCAGTCGGCTGCTGAGCTCTTGGTGATCTTCCAGCGCCTTCGTGTAGGCCGTCTGTGCCAGGGTCATCGCCCGGGACACCTGGTCAAGGCGACGCAGGTAATCCTCCAGCTCGTCGCGAGTTTTGGGCATTTCACCCAGGGCTGCAATGTCGGGCACCGCGTAGCGCGGTGCTGGATCGACGCGGCGTATGCACTCCTCGACGATACGGTGCAGCGCGGCT
>JAJTCL010000192.1 GCA_021323255.1 Propionibacteriaceae bacterium
TTCCAGGTTCACGCCGAACAGTCGGGAGCATTGGGGGTCGTCCCTGATACTTCGAGGGTAGTCCGGTCGGCAGGATGGGCGCATGAGCTCGATCTGGACAATTCGTCGCAGCGCGACCGACGTCAAGCTCACCGGACTGTGCGGTGGCGTGGCTCGGTACTGGGGAATCGATCCGCTGTTGGTCCGGGTCGGTTGGGCACTGTTGGCTTTGAGCGGCGGAATTGGACTCGTCCTCTATCTGGCCGGCTGGCTGCTCATCCCGGTTGAGGGGAGCGAGAAGGCGCTGGCCGATGACCTGTTGGGTGAGTCGGTTCGGCGTTGGCCGAAGGAACTGTGGATCACCCTCGTGGTCGTGGCCAGCCTGGCGATGTTCACCGTCTTCGGGTGGCTCAGCCCTTTCAGCATTGGTCCTGCGATCGTCATCGCCGTCATTTGGTACTTCGGCTTCTACAAAGGCCGCCACGGCAAAGCACGTGACCTGCCGACGTCGCCAGCGGACACCGGCCTGGCGTCGGCAGCACCGTCCCAACCCGAGTTCGTCAGATATCCGGGACCGCCGACCCCTTTCACCGAAGCCGCGGAGGCGTGGCAACGCCGGGTCGAGGAGCACCTGCGCCAGGAGGTCGTTGAGGGTCAGACCGTTACCACACCGCCTGACAACTGGCCCAATCCTCCGCCAGCAAATATGTCGCAGCCAGCCCCAGATCCAGAGCCTGCACAGCACATCGCCTTCTTGGCTGAGCCCGATCCAGTCGGCCTCTACGCCGACCCGGAACCTGCCATGCCGGTGAGAATGTCTGACACAAAGTCAGCCAGGCGACTACGGATGGTCTCCCTCATTGCGCTCGGCCTGACGCTGTCCGGCCTGGGTATAGCTCAGGCCTTCGGCATTGCCATCCCACTGGCCGCCTATCTCGCAGCCGCGCTACTGGTCATCGGCATAACCCTGGTGGTCGCTACCTGGTTCGGCCTGGCGCGCGGTCTGCTGCCGGTTGGTGCCTTGCTGGCGGTGGCCGTGCTGGTTGTCACAGCAGCCGGACCTGCGCTTCAGCTTCCCGGGATGGCGACTTCCCATGCGTACACGACGGTTGCCGAGCTTCCTGCCGCCGGCAACACGGAGGACTTTGGCAGGCTTGCGGTCGATCTCAGCCATCTGGCGGTCACGGCGGACACCAACTACACAGCTCACGTTGATCTTGGCCGGCTCGAGGTCACGGTGCCTGACGATGCCTATGTTGTCGTGAACTACACCGCCGACATGGGGGCGGTGCACGCGTACGGCAAAGAGATCAAGGAAGGCTCAGAGATCACAGGCCGAATCAATCCGCCCCAGCCAGCACAACCTGGCCAGCCTGTCTTGACGCTCAACTTGTCCGTAGACGCCGGCAACATACAGGTGCGACGATGAGAAAAACCTACGATGTCGTTGCCTTGATCTTTGGCCTCCTGTTCAGCTGCGTGGCGCTTGGATCGTTGTGGCTAACCTTTGTCGGACCGCTCAACTGGCAGGTGATCAGGATCGTGGCACCTATGGGGCTGGTCGCCGTTGGTGTTCTTGGCCTCGTCCTTTCCCGGAATCGTCAGTAGTACATCCCCCATCGAAAGGTGCGTCATGAGCAGCCCCTACCCGCCGCAGCCGCCTAAGAGACTGGAGCGGAGCAAGTCCAACAGAATTCTGGGTGGCGTCTGCGCCGGAGTCGCGAACTACCTCAACATGGACCCGACGCTGGTGCGGGTCCTCACGGTGGTGATTTCACTGTTCACCGGCGTTCCCGTCATCCTCTACATCATCGCGCTGTTCGTGGTGCCCGAAGAAGGTTCGCAGCCGGCATCGGCTACCTACCCGCCCGTGTCGGGTCCGCAGGGCCAGGCCTCCGGCTTCCCCACTGCGCCGCCACAGCCAAATCAGCCGGTCTACACCTCATCGGGCATGTCGGGGCCAACTCAGCCGGCTCAGCAGCCAACACCGCCCGTCTTTGCCGAAGACTCCGTCTGGGGCACTGAGGGCGCGCCCTGGGAACAGCGTCAACCAGCTCCTGAGTCCACAACGGAGCCTGCGTTCGGCGCCCCGCCTCCCTCAGAGCCCGAGCCGGCTGCGCCTGCAGCCCATGAAGCCGACGCCTTTGAATCCGTACCTGAACCTGAGGGTCCCGACCAGCGGACAGCAGGCACCGACAACCCGGCAACTGAGCCGGGTGGCCCGGCGGAATCCGGCACAGCGTCCGAGGGCGATCAGCAGCCGGACAGGCCTTAGCCAGCGGCTGCTGTCCACGGCCCCATTACTGGGCGGCGTGGACCAAATCGACGAAATAGCGATGAATGCGCAGGTCGTCGGTGACCTCGGGATGAAACGAGGTCGCCATGATGTTCTGGTGCCGTACAGCGATGATCTTGGATTCGCTGAGGCCGGGCGGAACCACTGCCCCAAGCACCTCTACGCCATCATCGATGCTCTCCACCCACGGTGCGCGGATGAACACCTGGCGAGCAAGATCATCCCGGCACAGGATCCGTACGCCGGTAGTCCTGCGTGCAGCGCCGCTATCAGTGGCTCGCGCAGCCCGAAGATCCGCGACAGCTTGTCAATCGTGGTGGATTCACCACCGGGCAGCACAATCCCCTTCAGCCCGGCTAGCTCGGCAGGTCGCCGTACCGGCCGGACCTCCGCGCCGCACGCTGTCAGTGCGCGAAGGTGCTCGCGTACGTCCCCTTGCAGGGCGAGGACACCGACAATGGGTGGACGGCTCACCAGCCGCGTTGAGCGAGGCGATGGGGCTGTGGGATGTCGTCGACGTTGATGCCGACCATTGCCTCGCCGAGCCCGCGGGATACTTTCGCGATCACATCGGGGTCGTCGTAGAAAGTGGTCGCCTTGACGATGGCCGCCGCCCGCTCCCCCGGGTTGCCGGACTTGAAGATTCCGGAGCCAACGAAGACTCCTTCCGCTCCGAGCTGCATCATCATGGCGGCATCTGCCGGAGATGCGATGCCACCAGCTGTGAAGAGAACGACGGGCAGCTTGCCCAATTGCGCGACCTCGGCGACCAGCTCGTACGGCGCTTGCAGTTCCTTCGCAGCCACGTACAGCTCATCGGACGCCATCGTGGTGAGGCGTGCAATCTCGGCACGGATCTGGCGCATGTGGGTGACGGCGTTGGACACATCACCGGTGCCAGCCTCGCCTTTGGAACGGATCATCGCCGCACCCTCAGCGATCCGGCGCAGGGCCTCGCCAAGATTGGTGGCGCCGCACACAAATGGCACCGTGAACCGCCATTTGTCGATGTGGTTGGAGTAGTCGGCGGGCGTCAGCACTTCGGACTCGTCGATGTAGTCAACACCGAGTGACTGAAGGACCTGAGCCTCGACGAAGTGCCCGATCCGGGCCTTGGCCATCACCGGAATGGAGACGGTGGCGATGATTCCGTCGATCATGTCCGGATCGCTCATCCGCGAAACGCCGCCCTGCGCACGGATGTCGGCAGGAACTCGTTCCAACGCCATGACGGCAACCGCGCCGGCATCCTCAGCGATCTTGGCCTGCTCTGGCGTGACCACGTCCATGATGACTCCGCCCTTGAGCATTTCGGCCATGCCACGCTTGACGCGAGCAGTGCCGAGCAGGCCTGGAGGCGCGGTGGAGCTAGTGGTATCGGACACGGTCAAATCCCTCTTGATTGCGGTGTTTCGCGACGGAGCCTGCTGCGGCGCGGACCGCCCGCAACAATGCTTTCGTCCTCAGTTTAGATGCGCTTTGGATGGCGTCGAGTCGATTTCCACCACGGGCTCCGGCAGGTCAGCCGGCGCGAATACGCTCCGGGTATGACACAACCACACCACATGTCGAAGCCGACCGAGGCCGGCATGGCGCGATTTGCTGCGCTGCTCGACGAGCTCTCGAGCGAGCGAGATGTGGTGAAGGCCTCCATGTTCGGCATGCCCGGGATCAAGCGGCGCGGCGGCAAGGCGTTCTGCGGACTGTACGGGGACGACATGATCTTCAAGCTGCAGGGCGAGGATCATGCCCGCGCCTTGAGCCTGGAAGGGGCACACCTCTTCGAGCCCATGGCCGGCAGAGCGATGAAAGCGTGGGTCCAGGTGCCGCCGGAACATCAGGCGCAGTACCTGGATCTAGGTCGCACCGCTGAAGCGAGCCTCGAGGCCTGAGCGTTACTCCCACTCGATGGTGCCCGGCGGCTTGCTGGTGATGTCCATGACGACCCGGTTCACCTCGTCAACCTCGTTGGTGATGCGGGTGCTGATCCGTTCCAGCACCTGGTACGGGAGCCGGCCCCAATCCGCGGTCATCGCATCTTCGCTGGTCACAGGGCGTAGCACGATCGGGTGCCCGTAGGTCCGGCCGTCGCCCTGCACCCCGACTGAGCGGATGTCGGCCAGCAGTACCACCGGGAACTGCCAGATGTCGCGATCCAGCCCGGCCGCGCTCAGCTCAGCTCGAGCAATGGCGTCCGCCTCGCGCAAGACGTCGAGCCGCTCCCGGGTCACCTCGCCAATGATCCTGATGGCCAACCCAGGGCCTGGGAACGGATGTCGCCACACGATTCCCGATGGCAGTCCGAGCTGCGCGCCGACGGCCCGGACCTCGTCCTTGAAGAGAGTCCGCAGCGGCTCCACCAGCTGGAACTGCAGATCCTCGGGCAGCCCGCCGACATTGTGATGACTCTTGATATTGGCCGCGCCTTCACCCACGCCGGATTCAACCACGTCGGGATAGAGGGTGCCTTGGACCAAGAACTCGACTTCACCAGCCTCACCGACCACCTCGCGCGCGGCCGCCTCAAACGTCCTGATGAACTCTCGACCGATGATCTTGCGCTTCTGCTCCGGATCGGTGATCCCCGACAGTGCCGAAAGGAATTGCCCAGAAGCGTCGACGACCTTCAGGTCAACCCCGGTTGCGGCCACGTAATCGCGCTCGACCTGCTCGGCCTCACCTTTGCGCAGCAGACCATGATCAACAAACACACAGGTCAGCTGGTTGCCGACAGCGCGCTGCACCAGAGCCGCGGCCACCGCGGAGTCGACTCCACCCGAGAGGCCGGCGATGATGTGCTTGCCACCGACCTGTTGTTGGATGGCCAGCACGGACTCGTCGACGATATTGGCGGGGGTCCAATCTGGGGTGCATCGAGCGATGTCGTACAAGAAATGCTCCAGCACCTGTTGGCCATGCTCGGTGTGCAAGACCTCGGGGTGCCATTGAACCCCGGCCAGGCGCCGGTCAACATTCTCGAACGCCGCGACGGTCGCCCTTGCCGAGGTCGCGGTCACGCGGAAGCCAGACGGTGCTGCGGTCACCTCGTCGCCATGGGACATCCACGCACTGACGCTGGCCGGCAGACCGGCTAGCAGTACGCCAGGATCGGTCAGTTTGACGGCCGTGCGGCCGTATTCCCGCATGCCCGTACGGGCGACCGACCCCCCGAGGACCTGGGCCATGGCCATGAAGCCATAACAGATGCCGAAGACTGGTGTGCCACCGTCAACCAGGGCCGCATCCAGTTGCGGCGCTCCGGGCTCGTAAACCGAGGAAGGTCCACCAGAGAGGATGATCGCCTTGGGCCGCCGCGACAGAATCTCCGAGGCCGAGGCCGTGTGCGGCATGATCTCGGAGTAGACCTTCGCCTCGCGTACCCGACGGGCGATCAGCTGGGCGTACTGGGCACCGAAGTCGATCACCACCACCAGATCGTGATCTCGCCGGCTCATCGCGCATCCTCTCCCCCGGACGGTCCGGAAGCGACGAGTCTATGACCTCGTCGTCGTCCTCAGGGGCTCCGGTCAGCGCGATCGTGCAGTGTCCTCCGCGAGGATGGCGTCGATCTGGCCGACAGCCTCCTTCAGGCCTTCCTCCATGCCCATCGCCAGTACCTGTTCCATCGCCTCGGCACTGGGGAAAATGCTCTCGATCGACATCCGGGTGCGCCTGCCGCCGATGTCCTCGATGGTCACTCGGGCGGAGTTCAGCGGCAAGTCGGTGTTCGGCGTGCCGTCGTCGTTGGCAAAGCCGTCGTTGAAGACCAGCCGATGCGGTGGCTCGGCCTCCAGGATCTCCCAGTAACCCTTGGACTGATCCCCCTCGGGCCCGGTCATGTGGTACTCGACGCGGCCACCAGGATGGAGATCATGGGACGTCACCGTGGCGGGATAAGTCGGCGGTCCCCACCATCGCTCCAGCTGGCGAGGGTCGTCCCAGAGCTGCCAGACCCGCTCCGTGGGGGCATCGAACTCAGCTGCGAGAGTCATGGACAGGGCTTCGGTGTCCTTCTGGACTGAGGTGATAGTCATTGATCCTTCTCCTTCGTGTCGGTAACCAGTTCGGCCATGCGGTCGATCCGTCCTTGCCAGAGCTCCTGGTAGCGGTCGAGCAGGCTCCGGGCAACCAGGAGGCCCTCCAGGTTGGTACGGACCACCTTGCGCCGGCCGATCCGCTCCTTGGTGATCAGGTGAGCCCGCTCCAGGATGGCGATGTGCTTCTGCACCGCGGCGAAGCTCATCGGGTAGTGGTCTGCCAACTCGGCGACGCCCTCGTTCCCCTCGATCGCGCGGCGCACGATGTCGCGGCGCGTCGCATCCGCCAGCGCGCCGAACATGCGGTCATAGTCGGGTCGGGCGATCTGCATTTGATACAACCGTATGGTTGTACCAAGAATCTGTCAACAGGCCCGTTAGGCTCGGCCAACCTTTTTCAATATTCGCAACAGTCCTGTCATGGCCGAGGTAAAGGACTTGCCGTCCAAACCATGGCCCGGAGCGAGGGTAATCCCAGTCTGGGTGGCAACTGCCTGGACGTCGACGAACCGCCGGATGCCGTCTTGTCCTTGGCGTCGACCGAGGCCGGAGTTCTTCATTCCGCCCATCGGTGCATCGATGCTGCCCAACGTTGCGCCAAAGCCCTCATTGACATTCACTGTGCCGCATTTGATCTTGCTCGCGATGCTTCGCCCGCGATCATGGTCAGAAGTCCATACGCTGGCGTTGAGGCCATATTCGGAATCATTGGCCCGCGCCACTGCCTCGTCCTCGTCCATGACCGGGTAGACGCTGACCACAGGGCCGAACGTCTCATCGGCGTAGCAGTCCATTTCGGGCGTCACACCGGTCAGAATGGTCGGCTCGTAGAACAGCTCGCCCAGGTCTTTCCGCCGCCGCCCGCCGGCTAACACGGTGGCTCCTTTGGCCCGGGCATCCTCGACATGTGCGCTGACTCGCTCCAGATGATCTTGGTTGATCAGGCTGCCCATGTCGTGCTCGAAGTCTCGTGCGTTGCCGAGCCGGATCGCCTGGGTGCGCCTGACAAAGTCCAGCGTGAACGCCTCGAAGAGCGGCTCCGCAACGTAAATGCGTTCGGTTGCCAAGCACGTTTGGCCAGCGTTGATGAAGGACGCCCGCACCGCGCATTCGGCCGCAGCCGCGACGTCTGCGTCATCTAAGATCAGCATCGGATTCTTGCCGCCGAGCTCCAGCGAACATCCGATCAGCCGGTCCGCGCACTGGGCGGCCACCATGCGTCCGGTGGCAGTCGACCCCGTGAAACAGATGTAGTCGCTGACGTCGATCAACTCGCGCCCGACAACAACGCCGCGTCCGTGTACCACCTGCCAGAGATCCGGTGGCAGCCCGGTTTTGTGCAAGAGTTCGACCGCCGCCAGGGCAATCAGCGGGGTCTTGTGATCAGGTTTGAGCATGATTGCGTTGCCGGCAACCAGAGCCGCCAGCCCGTCGCAGAATGCGATGGTGAGTGGATGGTTCCATGGCGCGATCACGCCGACCAGACCCTTCGGAAAGTAGTGCCGGTCGACTCGGGTCAACAGCGGCAGAATCCCGCTGCCACGCTCTGATCGCAGATAGCGGCGCGCTGTACGTCCGTAATATCGAGCTGTGACCGCAAGATGAAACACCTCTAGGGCGGCACTCAGCCGGTCCTTGCCGTCCGACTGCAGCAGGTCGATGAAGTAATCGCGCTGATCCAAGAGATGATCATGAAAATCGAGTAACAGCTGAG
>JAJTCL010000004.1 GCA_021323255.1 Propionibacteriaceae bacterium
GATTTGCCGCGGGCCAGGACACCTCATGCGTCATGAGATCAGGATCTGAAGAACCGGGTGAGCACAGCAGCCATGATCTTCGGATCGACTACGTGGGCCTGACCTTCGATGACCTGACGCTCCGCGTGGGCAAGGCTCGCCGCCACCGCATTCGCTGCCTGCTCGAAGTACTCGAGGCTGCCGCCGGTGGCCACCAGGGTGGGCTGTGTGATCGTCGACAGGCGATCGGTGGGCGGCGGTCCGTACAGCGCAGCGTCGTAGGCCAGCGTGTGGGCGAGAACCTCAAGATCAAGCCAGTATGGGGAGTTCATGGCTGTTGCGATGTCGCTCTCCGAGGAGCCGGCCAACCGCATGAAGAGGCCGACAGCGTCGGCACGTCGACCCTCGGCGAGCGCCAGCCCGAGCTGCTCGCGGTATTCCTGCGCCTTGTGGACGGCGTCGTCGGCAGTGTCGTACGGAACTTCGTAGACCGCCACTCTGCCGACCGACAGCCCGGCCGCTGCAGCCTCCAGCGCGAACATGCCACCTGATGAGGCGCCGAACAGGTGTGGCGATCCGCCCGCTTCGGTGATAAGCGCTGCGAGGTCTTCGATCTCCCGCTCCACGGCGTACGGCGGCGTGTCGCCGCTGCCGCCACGACCTCGGCGAGCGAAGTTGTACACCGTGAAGTGTTCGGCCAGTTCTCGCGCCAGCGGCGCGTTCTCCGAACCGTCATCGAGCCCACCACCGATCAAGATCACAGCCGGTCCAGTGCCGGCACGTTGATACGCGATTGAGGTGCCGTCGGCAGAGGTCAGGAATGCCATCGGTCCTCCACGGTCTAGAACTGCATGTCGGCGAAACGGGAGTAGTGACCCTGGAACGCGACAGTGATCATCTTCGTCGGGCCGTTGCGATGCTTGGCCACGTCGAAATCAGCCTCGCCGGCACGATCGGAATCTCTGTCATAAAGGTCCGGTCGGTTCAACAGGATCACGACGTCAGCGTCCTGCTCCAAGCTTCCGCTCTCCCGAAGATCAGAAAGCATGGGCCGCTTGTCGGTCCGCTGCTCCGGACCCCGATTGAGCTGGGAGAGGGCCACGACTGGCACGTCAAGCTCTTTTGCCAGCAGCTTGAGCTGCCGGGAGAACTCCGAGACTTCCAGCTGCCGGGACTCCACCCGCTTGCCCGAGGTCATCAGCTGGATGTAGTCGATGATCACCAGCTTGAGGTCGTGCCGCTGCTTGAGCCGACGGGCCTTCGCTCGAATCTCCATCATGGTCAAGTTGGGCGAGTCGTCGATGAACAGCGGCGCTTCGGAAACCTGGCCCATCTTCGCCGACACTCGATTCCAATCCTGGTCACTCATCCGGCCACCGCGAATGTGAGACAGCGGAATGCTCGCCTCGGCAGACAGCAGACGCATGGTGATCTCGATCTGGCTCATCTCCAGGCTGAAGATCACCGAGGTGAGCCCGTTCTTGATTGATGCGGATCGCGCAATATCCAGAGCGAGAGTCGACTTACCCACTGCCGGTCTTGCCGCCACGATGACCATCTGCCCGGGATGCAGGCCATTGGTCAGCTCGTCGAGGTCGGCGAACCCCGTAGGTACACCCGATAGACCCGCCCCGCGCGACTCGATGGCCTCCATCTCGTCGAGAGTGGGTTGCATCAGCTCCGACAGCGGCTTGTAGTCCTCCGATGCTCGCCGCTCGCTGACGGAATAGACCTCGGCTTGGGCGCGGTCCACGATGACATCAACGTCGCCCTCGGCGGCGTACGACATCTGCCCAATGCGTACGGAGGCGTCGACGAGCCTTCGCAGGATCGCCTTCTCGTGCACGATCTGCGCGTAGTAGCCCGCATTGGCGGCAACCGGGACGCTCGCCAGCAGCGTGTGCAGGTACGGCGCGCCGCCGATGCGCAGCAGCTCGCCGCGCTTGCCCAGCTCGTCAGAGACCGTGATGGCGTCGGCCGGCTCGCCGCGACCGTAGAGGTCGATGATGGCGTTGTAGACCTGCTCGTGCGCCGGACGGTAGAAGTCAGCCCCGCGCAGCACCTCGACAACGTCGGCGATGGCGTCCTTGCTCATCAGCATGGCGCCCAGCACGCACTGCTCGGCCTCCATGTCCTGAGGCGGCGTACGGTCGGAGAGTCGAGGCGCTTCGCCGCTGTAGGGCGGCATCACCTCGGCAACACTCACCCTTACTCCTTACAGATCCGCAGGACGGCCCCGTGCCCTCCGGACACCCGTCTCAGCACCAATCGAATACGTGTTCGGAACATTAGTGACATGTACTGACACGTACTTTCCGCGGCGTCGAGCCAGGTCAACGCGGGAAACCGTACGCTGCTGGCGGCGACCTGAACAGCTTGTTGTCCACAGGCCCTGTGGATAACGAATTCAGCGCTGTGGGGGACACGCGGTGCACCTGTGCAGACCCTGGGTACCTGCCTGGGGACCCGCAACCCGCGGGGGTTCATAATTGCGGCTTGACTAGCGGAAATGCCTCGATCGGAGGCGTGGATGGAAGTTCTTTTCGGGCCATCTCACGACTCGGAAGCGGTCTGCTGGCCGTGCGGGGATTTTCCCGGCCGGAACGTATTACCCACAGGTTCATCCGCAACCTGTTGAAAACAGATTGCAACATTCACACGACTTTGATCGCACATCATCACATAGCCGTTGGACATGATCGATTTGACGTCTTGATATACCCTTAGGGGGTACCTGAGCGATCAAGGAAGGACCGATGTCTGATCACACCAGCCATCATGGCTACATTGCCAACAAGGATGACTATCTTAAACGACTCCGCCGCATCGAAGGGCAGGCACGGGGCCTGCAGAAGATGATCGAAGAGGAGCAGTACTGCATCGATATCCTGACTCAGGTATCCGCGATGACGCGCGCACTGCAGTCCGTCGCGCTCGGCCTTCTTGATGAACACCTCAGCCACTGCGTGGTACGCGCTGCGGCCGAAGGGGGACCTGAGGCGGAAAGCAAGATCGAAGAAGCCTCCAGCGCCATTGCACGTTTGGTTCGTTCGTAGTTCGCCTTTGTCTCCCAGCTACCCAAGGAATACACCCATGTCTGTCACCCGCGAATACCTCGTCTCCGGAATGCACTGCAACCATTGCGTGAGCTCGGTCACCGAAGAAGTTTCCGCCGTCAGCGGAGTGACCGACGTCAAGGTCGACCTCGGCAGCGGCCAGTTGATTGTGATCAGCGACGCCGAGATCCCGTTCGAGCTGGCAGTTGTCTTCGGCGTGTCCTACTTCACCGGCATCCAGTCGCAGGCGCTGTTGACGCCGGCGCCGACACACAACTCCGAGATGGCGGTCCCACCGGGCACCGTGGCGGGTTATGCGATGCACGCAGTGGAGCCCACCCAAGAGCCGGGAAAGGACGTGCTGGTCGAGTTCGCCGTCACAGCCCCTGGCGGTCAGGCCCTCTCAGAGCTCGATGAGGACGCTGGTGACCATATGCACTTGATCGCCTTCCGTCGTGACCTCACCGGATATCAGCACTTCACTGCGCAGCAGGGAGAGGGCACATCATGGTGGGGCTTGCTCAATCTGACGCCAGGCCCGTGGCGGGTGATCATTCATTTCCAATCGAAGGCGCTCAATCGGGAGATCGCCTTGGCCACTGACCTGACGGTCAGTGGTGAATACCACCCCGAGCCGCTGCCGCTCCCCGTGGATCAGGACCAGGCCAAAGGCCTCGCAGTGACGCTCAGCGGTGACCTGAGCACCAACGCCGACAGCAGCAGTGCCGTTACGGTGGCCGCTGATGGGCGGCCGGTGACCAATCTGGAGCCGGCGCACGGCGCACTCGGCCATGCGGTAGTCATTCGTCCGGTCGATCTCGGCTATCTGCACCTACACTCAGTTGGCCAGGGGAGCGGGCCACGGCTAGATTTCCAGGGCGCTGTGCCGGACAAGGGCGATTACCGGCTCTTCGTCGACTTCTACCGCGAGGACCAGCCTTACCTTGCTGAGTTCACTGTGCAGGTGACCCGATGACGCAGGTGGATGTCGCACTCCAGACGATCGAACTTGACGTTCAAGGCATGACCTGTGCGTCATGCGCCGCACGGATTGAGAAGAAGCTCAATCGGCTCGAGGGTGTCAAGGCGACCGTCAACTACGCGACGGAGAAGGCCACGGTTCATGCCGGGAAGGCAACCACGGCGCAGACCTTGATCCAGACCATCGAGCAGACCGGCTACCACGCCACGCTGCCGGCCGAAAGCCCGCGCGACCCGGAGCTGGAGCAGCGCCAACTGCGTCGTCGGCTGATCATCTGCGCGGTGCTGAGCCTGCCGGTGATCATGATCGCGATGGTTCCGGCGTGGCAGTTCCCTTGGTGGCAATGGGTGTCGTTCGCGCTCGCAGCCGTCGTCGTCATCTGGGGCGCCTGGCCGTTCCACAAAGCCACCTTGCTGAACCTGCAGCACGGCAACGCAACCATGGATACGTTGATCTCGATCGGCACCGTGGCGGCATTCGGCTGGTCGGCGTACGCACTGCTGTTCGGGGCCGCAGGTGAAATCGGCTTCACCCATCCCTTTGAGTTTCGGCTGGTCAGGCATGCCCCCACTGCGAACCTCTATCTTGAGGCAGCCGTGGGAATCACCACATTCATCCTGCTCGGACGCTACCTGGAGGCACGCGCCAAGCGTCGTTCTGGCGCCGCAGTTCGGGCGCTGCTCGAACTGACCCCACCTGAGGTCACGCTCCTCACGGCCAGTGGCGAGAAGGTCATCGACATCTCCCAGCTGCACGTTGGTGAGAGGTTTGTGGTCCGACCCGGCGAGCGGGTGGCAACCGATGGCGTGATCGTTTCTGGACATAGTGCGCTGGACGCCTCGACCGTGACAGGTGAGTCGGTACCGGTCGAGGTCGGGCCGGGGGATGCCGTCGTCGGCGCCACGGTCAACACTCATGGCAGGCTGGTTGTCGAGGCGACCCGGGTGGGCGCAGACACCCAGCTTGCACAGGTTGCGCGGATGGTCGAAGCCGCGCAGAGCGGCAAGGCGGCGGTGCAGCGGCTGGCTGATCGAGTCTCCGCCGTATTCGTGCCCATCGTCATTGCGCTGGCGGTCGCCACCCTCGGTTTCTGGCTCGGCCAAGGGGCGGGCCTGTCCTTTGCCTTCACCTCTGCGGTAGCGGTGTTGATCATCGCCTGCCCATGTGCGCTCGGGCTGGCCACACCAACCGCGTTGCTGGTTGGTACAGGGCGGGGTGCCCAGCTGGGCATCGTGATCAGGGGTCCCGAGGTGCTGGAGTCCGCCCGGCATATCGACACCATCGTGTTGGACAAGACCGGAACTGTCACCGAGGGCCGGATGGCCGTGGTTGCCGTCACACCTGGCGCAGGTTGCACGACCGCGGATGTCATCAACGCGGCCGGCTCAGCCGAAGCCGGCTCGGAACATCCCATCGCCAAGGCGATCACCGATCACGCGCGTACCCATGGCTCGCTGAATCCGGTCACCAAGCTCCATAACCGCCCCGGCCTCGGCGTCCTCGCCGAGTTGTCAGCGTCGGTGGCTGCTCCAGCGACCGCCGACGCTGACAAGCCGGTGGTGGTGGGGCGGCTGGAGCTGCTCCAGCAGGAAGGCCTGCAGGTTTCACCAGAGCTGCAGCAGGCGTACGCGGCTGAGCAAGCGCAGGGACGTACGGCCGTCATGGTCGGCTGGGCTGGTGAGGGACGCGGCGTGATTGCGGTTGCAGACGTGGTGAAGCCGACATCCGCGGAGGCGGTACATGACTTGCGATGGCTCGACCTGCGTCCGGTCTTGTTGACTGGTGATCATGAGACCGCCGCTCGCGCGGTCGCGGCCGAGGTCGGCATTGATGATGTGATCGCCGACGTACTGCCGGAACAGAAAGTCGCCGAGGTGGTCCGGCTGCAGGACGCCGGGCATCGGGTGGCCATGGTCGGTGATGGGGTCAACGACGCGGCGGCGCTGGCCCAATCTGATCTTGGCATTGCGCTCGGCACCGGCACCGATGCGGCCATCCACGCAAGCGATCTGACCCTGATCAGCGGAGATCTACGGGTGGCCGCGGACGCGGTCCGACTCTCCCGGGCAACGCTGCGAACGATCTACGGCAATCTCTGGTGGGCGTTCGGATACAACGTGGTGGCCTTGCCGCTTGCTGCCATTGGCCTTCTGAATCCCATGATCGCGGCGGCGGCGATGGCGCTGAGCTCAGTCTTCGTGGTGACCAACAGTCTGCGGCTGCTCAGCTTTCGCTAGTTGATTGCACTCTGACGGACGACCGCTCGTCATAGCGCCGAGGCCCTTCGCACGGCGTAGCGGAGCATCACGAAGTCCGCGCCGTACGCGGTGGCTTCGAGAAGCTGAAGTGGCGGCGTCACGATCCTTCGTGGCAGCAAAGGCGCGCCAGCACCAAGGAACACCGACGCGACACCGATGATCACCTCATCCAGCAGGCCCTGATCATGGAACTGCCCGACCAGGTCACCCCCGCCTACTAACCAGACATTGCGGCCTTCGGCACTCCGTACCATTTCTTCGTGAACCGGCGCGACATCGCCTGAGACGAATCGGATGTCTGGACCCTCGACCCGAGGCAACTCGCGACTGCTGAACACCCACGCCGGGAGGTCGTACTCCCACTTGCTCGGATCGTTGAGGAACCCGGTGTAATCCGCGATCCATTCATAAGTCGTCGAGCCCATCGCAATCGCCCCCACTTGCGCGATGAACTTCGGGTATTGATCTTCCATCCCGCTCGGATCGCTGAACTGGAAGAGCCATTCCAGCGAGTTGTCAGGGTCTGCGATGAAGCCGTCGATACTGCTGGCCGTGTAGTACTGCGTCGTCATGTTGGTCAGCCTTGCACGTGACACCGACAGCCAGCTGGGTAGGGAAGCAGTCGCCCGCATCCTCTTCCCACGCTCTCGGCACCTGGCTAGCATGCACAAAAGAGCCAATCAGTGGAGGACGCTATGGTCCGCTACACCAAGGCACACCTGTTCCACATCCGCCCTGTCTCGTCACTGGTCGAGGAGACCCACGAGACCGGTCACGAGCTCAAGCGAGCGGTGGGACCGCTTTCCCTCACTGCCCTCGGGGTCGGCGCCATCGTCGGCACGGGCATCTTCGTCGTTGTGGGCGAAGGGCTTGCGGAGGCAGGCCCGGCAGTGATCTTGTCCTTTGTGCTGGCGGCAGTCACCTGCCTCTTCTCGGCGCTGTCGTATGCCGAGCTGGCGTCATCGATTCCGGTGTCGGGCAGCGCGTACACCTACGCCTATGCCACGCTCGGCGAGGTTGTGGCGTGGACCATCGGTTGGGACCTGATCCTCGAGTACGGCGTGTCCGTGGCGGCGATCGCCGTCGGTTGGGGCGCCAACTTCAACGCCTTCCTCGAGACGACCTTCGGCGTTGCGCTACCGGAGCGGTTCACGACCTCCCTTGACGAGGGAGGCATCAACATTCCTGCGGTCGTGATTGTGTTGCTGATCACGCTGTTGCTGATGCGCGGCGTCAAGGAGACCGCCAACCTGAACACCGTCATGGTGTTCATCAAGCTCGGTGTGCTGGCCATGTTCATCGGCCTTGCGTTCACCGCCTTCAACTCCGACAACCTGCAGCCGTTCGCGCCGCAGGGCTCTGGCGGAGTGCTCGCTGCAGCGGCGTTGATCTTCTTCGCATACATCGGCTTCGACGCCGTGGCCACGGGAAGCGAGGAGGCCAAGAACCCCAAGCGTGACCTGCCGATCGCGATCATCGGCTCGCTGTTGATCTGCACCATCATCTACGTGCTGGTGTCGGTTGCGGCCGTAGGCGCTTTGCCCGCAGCCCAGCTAGGCGCGAGCGAAGCGCCACTGTCGGAGGCCCTCGAAGAGGGTGCCGGCCTTCCTTGGGCGGCTGCGCTGACCGCGTTCGGAGCGCTGGTGGCCATCACCAGCGTGCTGCTGGTGATCCTCTACGGCCAGACCCGGATCTTCTTCGCGATGGCTCGCGACGGGCTGGTGCCGGAGTCCTGGGCAAGCGTCGATGCGCGTACTGGGACGCCGGTCAAACTGACCCTCGGGTTCGGCATCTTCGCAGCTCTCGTCGCTGCGATTCTGCCATTGGGCGCGATTGTGGAGATGGTGAACATCGGCACGCTGTTCGCATTCATCCTGGTCAACATCGGCGTCATGGTGCTGAGGAGGACCCGACCTGACATGGAACGGCCCTTCAAGGTGCCGATCCCCTACGTCTGGTGCCCGATCGGGATCGTGTTGTGCCTCTACCTGATCTCGGGGCTGCCACTGGCCACCTACATCAGGTTCGTCGGATGGCTCGCGATCGGGGTCGTGATCTACCTCATCTACGGGTACTCGCACTCCAGGCTGCGGCACCACTACCCGGACGCACCGGAACTGCCCGAGGAGGAACCGGAGGCGAAGGTGCCAGAGGCGGGATCCGGCGGGAGCGCCTGACATGGCCTGGCGCGTCGTCATCGGGTACGACGGGTCGGATGCCGGCGAGGACGCCGTCACCTTCGGATTGACCTGGTGCCGGTCCACCGGTGACGTGCCCGTCGTGGCGACTGTCTACCCAGAGGAGCATCCGCTCGGAGCGGGACGGGTCGACGCCGAGTGGGCAGCCTACGTACGCAAGCTCGGCCAGGAGACCCTGGACAAGGCGCAGGGCGTCGCCAGTGACGCGGCTATCTACCGCCTTGTCGCTTCGACGTCGCCACCTCGTGGCCTCGCCGACCTTGCCGAGGACGTCGACGCCGCAGCAGTCCTGGTGGGCAGCAGCCGCAAAAACCAAGCCGGCGGGGGTTGGCTCGGCAGCGTCGCCGACCGGCTGCTCCATGGCGCCACGGTGCCGGTCTGCGTGGTCCCGGAGGACTGGCAGGCCCCCGACAGCGGTGTGATCTCCAAGATCGGCGTGGCGTTCGTCGACACGAAGGACGGCCACGAGGCGCTCCGAGCCGCGGTTCGCGCGGCGAACCGGATCCCAGCGCAGCTCCGGTTGTACAGCGTTGTGGCCCGTTCCACCGAGCACTACTCCTACATCGCCGGCCGCCGGGACGAACAGGTGTTCTACGACGCCGCTCGTGCTTCCTACACTCAAGCGATGGACTACGCGCTCGCCGGGGTGCCGCCGGAACTCGAGCCTGAGGCGGTTCTCCTCGAGGGCGATGTGGTCGAGCAACTGGCAGATCTGGGACCCGACGATGTGGACATGTTGGTGTGCGGGTCCCGCGGCTACGGTCCGATCCGCCGGGTGCTGCTCGGTGGCGTGTCGGCCCGCCTGGTCCGACGCTCGCACCTTCCGGTCATGGTCGTGCCCCGAGCCTCGGCTGGTTCTTCAGCCACCGAGGACTGACCAGAGGCGGCGTCATGTGTGGTGGGAACGCACGTGCACGTGCGTTCCTTACGCGCCACACATGTTGCAACATGTGCATCGTGACAGAAACGCACGTGCACGTGCGTTCCCGCCCGCCGCCCCGGGTGGCTCAGCCCGCATCAGGCGTGGTGGGCGGCCTCGTGTTCCTGGTGGCCAACCGGCTCGAGCTGGAAGGTGCAGTGTGAGACATCGAAGTGCCCACCCAGGCATTCCCCCAGCCGGTCGAGTACCTCACCGGAGCGGCCCTCGTTGATGCAGGCGTGGTCCACGATGACGTGCGCGGACAGCACAGGTACGCCGCTGGTGATCGTCCAGGCGTGCAGGTCGTGCACATCGACCACACCGCGAACCCCTTTGATGTGCTCACGTACTTCGGCAAGATCTACACCGTGTGGTGTGGCCTCCAAGAGCACGTCCACCACCTCGCGGAGCAGCAACCAGGCGCGCGGGATGATCACCACAACGATGACCAGCGAGGCGACCGCGTCAAAAGGCGTCCACCCGGTGATCAAGATCAGCACGGCAGCGGCGATGACGGCCAACGAGCCGAGTAGATCGCCGAGTACCTCCAGGTAGGCGCCGCGCATGTTCAGGCTCTTGGCCTGCGCTGGACGTAGCACCAGCAGTCCGGTCAGGTTGGCCAGTGCGCCGACAACAGCTATCACCAGCATCAGGCGGCTGTCGATCTCGACAGGGTTGCGCAGCCGATCGACGGCCTGGATCAGCACCCAAACTCCAACCGCCACCAACAACAGCGCGTTCCCGAGCGCCGCCAGGACCTCGGCCCGCTGCAGGCCAAACGTGCGTTTCAGCGTGGCGGCCCGGGTCGCCAGGGAGGCCGCAATGAGCGCCAAGATCAGGCCGGTGGAGTCGGTCAGCATGTGGCCGGCGTCCGCGAGCAGGGCGAGGGAACCGGCAATGAGACCACCGATCACTTCAACGATCAGCACCGCGCCGGTGATCACGAGTACCATGATCAGTCGTTTCCGGTGCTCGCCGGTGGCGGTTATCTCATGGCTATGTCCGCTGCCCATCTGTCGCACCTCCTCCACGCCGACTTGTCAGAAGCCAGTTGAGCTATAACCGATCTAGATTCTGACAAGTCGGCGAAGGGCCGCCACCAACTGGTCGGTGACTTCAGGTTCACGTACGGCAATTCGGATCCAGTCGGGGGTAAGCCCAGGGAAGGTCTCGCCACGGCGTACCGCGAAACCATGGTCCCGCAAGGCAAGGCGGACCCAGCCAGATTCGCGATTGCCGCGTACGCCAGTAGTGTCAACCAGCACAAACGGAGCACTCGGCTGGCCTGCCACATTGAGGCCTACGTCGGCCAACTGCTCGACCATGTAGGCGCGCTGGCCGGCGATCTCCTGCGCCGCGGCCGCGGCAAGGGCGCGCGCCTCTGGGGTCAGGCACCCGATGATGGCTGCCAGCGCGGGGGTGGACACCGACCAGGGGGGTTGCTGGCTACGCATGGCCGCAATCAGCGTCGGGTCACCGATCACATACCCCGCGCGTAGCCCGGCCAGGCCCCAGGTCTTGGTCAGCGACCGGAGGACGATGACGCCTGTCAGCTCGTCTCTGATCATGGTTTCGGTTTCTCCGGGCACGGCATCCATGAAGGCCTCATCGACGACGACGAGGCGTGCCATCCGGCGTAAGGAGTTGATCAAAGTCTGCGGGTGCAGCACGCTGGTCGGGTTGGTCGGATTCCCGATCACGACCAGATCCGCATCCGCCGGCACCAGATCCACGTCGAGTCCGAAGCCAGTCGCCGGTGACAAGATCAGCCGCTGGGGCCTGAGCCCGGCAGCCAGCAGCGCCGCCTCGGGTTCGGTGAACTGGGGGTGGATGATCAGCGGCCGTTCCGGACGAAAAGCGCGGGCCAGCAAAGTGAAGGCTTCCGCGCCGCCGGCAGTCGGCAGCACCTGGTCGACTGTGAGGTTGTGGGCCTCGGCAATGGCTTTGGTTGCTGCGTCGGCGTTGGGATACGCCGCAAGGTGCTGGGTGGTGCTGTTGACGATTGCGCTGAGCCAGTCTGGGGGAGCAGATAGGCGCACGTTGACCGCCAGATCGACCAGGCCTTCGGCGACATCAGAGTCTCCGTGGTGGTGAAGATCATGACACACGGGGGCTCTGCCCCCGTGTACCCCGGCTGGGGGCTCCACCCCCAGACCCCCCGGTACGTGATCATGAACAGCGTTTGCGAATCGTTGGGCTAGCTCAGGATATCCGGCCCAATGCAGATGCAGGTAGCTTGCATGCAACGTCTTCCGGCCAGCCCCGGCGGGATCGGTGGAGAAGCCGATCGGCTCACCATCGACCAACCAGGCAGGAGCTACGACGTAGTCCGGCTCGACCATGGTGCGGTGGAACTCGTGACCAGTCAGCCGAGCCCCAGCAGTCGCCAAGAGTTGATCATGATCGGCGATCATGGTGCGATAGCTCAGCGTCAGCTGCTTGCTCATGATCGCATCTGCCTCAATCGCTCCCACCATCGGCAGCCCATCGACACTCCGGCAGAGGTAGATCAGCCCAGCGCACTCGGCGACGGTCGGCAGGCCGGCCTCAACCGCGGATCGGATCTCGGATCGCAGCTTGCCATTGGCCGCAAGCTCGGCCGCGTGCACTTCGGGAAAACCGCCGCCCAGGTAGAGCCCAGCCGTCCCCGCGGGTAGCTGCTCGTCTGCTACCGGGTCAAAAGCCACCGGTTCACAGCCCGCAGCGCGTAATAACTCGTCGGTCTCGGCGTAGCGGAAGGTGAACGCGCGACCGGCCGCGATCGCCACCACTGGACGCGCATCCGACGGCGGCCGTACCTGGTCGGCGGGAGACCAGGGCTCCGCCTCCAGCCCCGGCGCCGACCGTGCGATGGACATGATCGAGTTGACTGCGACGTGATCGCGGATCCGTCGGCCCAGCTCGACAACCGCCTCGGTCGCCTTCTCACGCTCAGCTGCCGGCACCAGCCCCAGATGCCGTGAGGGGATCTGGATCCGGGCATCGCGCGGCAGTACCCCGAGCACTTCGGTGCCAGTCGCCTGAATCGACTCAACGATCTCGCGGGCGTGGCGATCCGATCCGGCCTTGTTGATGATCACGCCGCTGAGCCGAACGCTCGGGTCGAAGGTGTGGAGCCCATGCACGATTGCGGCCGCGGTACGTGAGGTGTGGGAGATGTCCATGACCATGATCACCGGAGCCTGGATCAGCCTGGCGACATGCGCGGTAGAAGCAAAGCCCGCCGCGCCGATTTGGCCATCGAAGAGGCCCATAACGCCTTCGATGATTGCGATGTCGGCAGGTTCGGGAGTCCTTGCCCCGTGCAGGAGCAGTGGCGCCATCTGCTGCTCACCGCAGAGGTAGGGGTCGAGGTTGCGTCCCAGCCGGCCGGTGGCCAGCGTGTGGTAGCCAGGGTCGATGTAGTCCGGCCCGACTTTGAAGCCTGCGACTTTCAGACCTGTGGCAGTCAGCGCAGCCATCAGTCCGGTGGCGACCGTCGTCTTGCCATGACCCGATCCGGGGGCAGCGACCACCAGGCGGGGAAGCGCTTCGGCGGACGTCGGTGATCTCGGATCGATCACCACTCGATTCCTCGCTGACCCTTCTGTCCATCGTCGAAGGGGTGTTTGATCTTGGTCATCTCGGTGACCAGCTGGGCTGCGGCGACCAGCTTGGCATCTGCCCGCCGACCGGTGATGATCACATGCTGATAGCCCGGTCTTGTGGTCAGGGTCTCGACGACATCGTCGACATCGACCCAGCCCCAGTTGATCGGGTAGGTGAACTCGTCCAGCACGTACACGGTGTGTTGTTCCTCGGCAAGCCGTCTCTTGATCTCGTGCCAACCCTCTGCGGCTGCTGCAGCATGATCATCGTCAGTTCCGGACTTGCGGCTCCACGACCATCCGGAGCCCATCTTGTGCCATTCGATCGATCCGCCGCGGCCGTTCACCTCGTGCAGTTCGCCCAGTGATTCGAACGCGGCCTGCTCGCCGATTCGCCACCGGGCCGATTTGACGAACTGGAAGATGCCTACCGACCAGCCCTGGTTCCAGCCGCGCAGCGCTAGACCGAATGCTGCGGTCGACTTGCCTTTGCCGTCACCGGTATGGACGATCAACAACGGTCGCTGCCGGCGTTGCCGGGTGGTTAGTCCGTCCGCCGGGACGAGCTCCGGAGTTCCTGCTGGCATCAGGCTGCCCGGCCTTGGCGTACGGCGTGGACCAGTTGATCAGCGCCAACCTCACCAACGGTCAGGTACTGAGCGCCGAGGTGGATGCTCAATGTCTGAGCGAGGCCCAAGGCCAGCCGCCCGGATTCGCAGTCGATCACTAGTGAGGCCACCCCGGCGCGGCGTAGTTGATCAGCTACCAACCGGGACCGGCTGACCGGGTTCGGACCGTAGGTGGCCCGGCCGTCTGTGAGGAGTACCAGCAGCGGGCGGCGGCGCGGGTCACGGATCCCCTCCAGCCGTAGCGTGTCAGCGGCGCACAGCAGGCCTTCGGCCAGCGGTGTCCTCCCGCCGGTCGGCAGGTCGTGCAACCAGCGTGCTGCGGTGTCGATCGAGGACGTCGGCGGCAGCGCAAGCGCCGCCTCGGCTCCCCGGAACGTGATCAAGCCGACCTTGTCCCTGCGCTGGTATGCGTCCAGCAGCAGGGAGAGCACGGCGGCTTTGACTGCCCCCATCCGGCGCCTCGCGGCCATCGACCCGGACGCGTCGACCACCAGTAGCACGAGGTTGGACTCGCGTCCCTCTGTGACAGCGAGCCGCAGATCAGGGCCTGCCAGCCGGAGCGGCTCATCGTGGCGGCGGCCGCGGTCGGCCTGCCGCGGCGCCGCCGCGCGAATGGTCGCCGTGAGGTGCAGCCGGCCGCTGTTGCGATGAGCTGGGAGAGCGCCCACCGTACGCCCTGCCGAGGTGACGGCGCGGCTGCGGCGGCCCGCCTCACCGCTGCCAATTCCGACTGCGGTGAACAAGCGGGTGCGATATGTGTCGCCGGCCGACACGATGCGCCCTGAGCTGGTCGAAGGAGGCTCAATGCGCCCTGAGCTTGTGGAAGAGCCCTCGATCTGCGCCACCGCGAGGCCCTTGGCGGGCTCAGGCCGCAATCCATCGTGCTCTGAGCTCGTCGTGGTGCTGCCGTTGCTGCGCTCTGAGCTTGTCGAAGGGCTGCCATCGTGCTCTGAGGTGGTCGAAGGACCCTTGGGCGGGCTGCCCTCCGGCGGTGTGGGATCTGGTTCATCATCAAGAAGCCGATCAAGGAGATCCTCATCCAGGCCGGGCGCATCGAAGGGATTGCGGCGTCGCCGATGCGGAAGTGCAAGCCTGGCCGCAGCGCGGATATCAGGTGTGGTGATCTCGCTGCGGCCATGCCACGCGGCATGCGCAGCCGCTGCCCGCGCGGTCACGATGTCAGCCCGCATGCCGTCGACCTCGAACGCGCTGCAGACTCTGGCGATGATGGCGAGTTGCCGATCACCCAGGCGAACCGACGGCAGCAGAGTCCGGGCATTGACGATTCTGCTGCGCAGCTCCTCCTCGTTGGCGGCATACGCGGCAACGAAGGATGCCGGGTCCCGGTCGAAGGCCATCCGCCTGCGGACCACCTCGACTCGTAGCTCCGGATCCCGTGGCGCTGCGATCTCGACCGTCAACCCGAACCGGTCCAGCAGCTGTGGTCGGAGCTCACCCTCCTCAGGGTTCATGGTTCCGATCAAGATCAAGCGGGCGGCGTGGGCAACCGAGACTCCGTCCCGCTCCACAATCGAGCGACCCATCGCGGCTGCATCCAGCAGCAGGTCAACCAGATGATCATGAAGCAGGTTCACTTCGTCCACATAGAGAATCCCGCGGTGAGCCGCAGCCAGCAGCCCGGGCTCGTACACCACCTCGCCAACTCCCAGGGCTTGCCGCAGATCGAGAGAGCCGATCACGCGATCTTCAGTAGCACCCACTGGGAGCTCGACCAACCTCGCAGGTCGCGAGTTCGCCACGGGATGATCATGGGGACCGTCCGGGCACATCACATCGGGGTCCAGCGGATCGCAGCTGAAACGGCAGCCCTCGACCACGGCGATGTTAGGCAACACCTGTGCGAGAGCTCGGACCATGGTCGTCTTAGCTGTGCCCTTCTCGCCACGCACCAAGACGCCGCCCACCTCTGGGGAGACGGTGGTCAAGATCAAAGCAACTGCCATGTCTTCGGAACCGACGACTGCGGAGAACGGAAACGTCCGCACCTCACACCCTTCCTGCGGGTATCCGCGCCCGCGGCATGTCTGGGTCGGGCCGGCGTACGCGGGATGCGACGACGACCGGCGGGGCAGACGTCCTGACTTCCCGGATCTCGTGCTGATGAGGTGAATGTCCGGGTCACAGTGGCGGGACCGCTCCGGACTTGCACCGGATTCCTCTGCCGTCGCCGCCCCTGATGATGTCACATCCGTACGCACGGTGAGTCGCCTGACCAAACCTCTAACTGCCGGGTGTCGCAACCTGGATGTCCACTTCAACTCAGTTGGTTGGACTTCGCATCATCTGAAAAGATGGCGCAGTGTCCAATTAGCTGATGCTGAGTGAAGCGAAGTGTGGGAGGGATCGAGGGACCGGGCATACAGTCTGAGGCGTGATCGAGGTAATCGGACTGAGCGCACGAGGGTGGAGTGACCTCCCCGAGCGTCTCCGGACCTTGATCCAGCAGGCAGAAGTCTTGCTCGGAAGTCCGCGACAGCTCAGTCTGATCCCGCAGTTTTCTGACCAGCAACGGCTGCCATGGCCGAGCCCGCTGCGAGAGGGGCTGCCCAGGCTCCTTAGCGAGGTTGCCCGATCGCGGGCCGTAGCCCTCGCCTCCGGCGATCCGCTGCTGGCAGGAATTGGCAGCACGCTCATCGAGATGCTCGGGGCTGCGGCGGTTCGGATCCATCCTGCGGTGTCCTCGGTGGCGCTCGCCCGTGCTCGGATGGGCTGGTCGGAGGAGTCGACCCAGCTGGTACGGCTGCGTGGCGACGATCTGGATGTGGTACGCCGGTATGTGTTCCCCGGCCGTCGCCTGATCATTTTGTCCCGTGACGCAGATAGTCCGGCCGCCGTTGCGCAGCTGCTCAGCGATACGGGCTACGGGGACAGCGTGATCACTGTCCTAGGTGATCTTGACACCGACGCAGAATCACGGATCGATATGGCCGCCCGCGATTGGACAGGCTCAGTCCCCGCGCTCAATGTGACGTGCGTGAGGTGTGCAGGTAGCCATGCAGCCGCGTCACTGGCGCCCGGCTTGCCTGACCAAGTTTTTGATCATGACGGGCAGCTGACCAAGCGTGATCTTCGTGCATCGGCAATGGCTCACCTGATGCCGCGCCCCGGTGAGCTGCTGTGGGACGTGGGTGCCGGCGCCGGGTCGATCGCGATCGAGTGGTTGCGCTCCGACCCTGGCTGCAGAGCGATCGCTGTTGAGCGTGACCTGGACCGGGTCAAGCGGATCCGATCCAATGCCGAAGCACTGGGCGTGCCCGGTCTGGAGGTGTTGCATGGACAGGCTCCTGAGGTACTGGCCTCGTTGTCGAAGCCAGACGCGGTTTTCGTCGGTGGGGGAGCGAGCGGTGAAACGCTGGAGCACTCGTGGTTGGCGTTGCAGCCTGGTGGCCGGATGGTGGTACATGCCGTGACGCAGGAAACTGAGATGATCTTGGTCGACAGCTGGAAACGCTACGGCGGTGAGCTGTCCCGACTGTCGGTTGAGCACTTTGAGCCGATCGGGCGCTATCACGGCTGGCGGCCGGCCCGAGCTGTCGTGCAGTGGAGTTCGATCAAGGATCTTGCGTGACCGTTCATTTCATTGGGGCAGGTCCGGGGGCGGCTGACCTGCTGACTGTCCGGGCCGTACGGCTGCTCGAATCATCGCCGGTCTGTGTCTATGCCGGCACCTACGTCGATGATCAGATTCTGGTGCATTGTCCTCTGGACGCCACCTTGATTGACAGCCAGCATCTTGATCTTGACCAGATCACTGACCATCTGGTTGCGGCCGATCAGCGCGGAGAAGATGTGGCCCGGCTTTGCTCTGGTGATCCGTCGATCTATTCGGCGCTGGCCGAGCAGACGCGGCGGCTGGATGCGGCGGGTGTGAGCTGGGATGTGACACCAGGCGTGCCGGCGTACGCGGCAGCCGCAGCGATTATCGGGCGTGAGCTCACCGTCCCCGAGCTAGCCCAAACTGTGATCCTGACCCGTACCCAAGCTGCTTCCACCGTCATGCCCGAGACCGAGTCGTTGGCCTATCTGGCTCAGACGCGGGCCACCATGATCATTCATCTGGGCATTCGGCGGACCCGTCAGATCTGCGCTGAGCTGACCTCGGCGTACGGGCCTGACTGCCCGGTCGCGGTGGTGGCCAATGCCACTCAGCCGACCGAGCGAGTACTCCGCGGCACCCTGGCAACGATCGCCGATCAAGTCGAGGATGCCGGCCTGCGGCAGGCAGCGGTGATCATGGTGGGGGAGGCGTTACACGCCGATGAATTTGTGGAGTCACACCTTTACGGGAAGCGAACTCGTCTTCGGAGAAGTCAAGAAGTGTAAGACCGGCTCGTCCACACGGTTCCGCTGCGGCCGAGCCGGGTCAGGCTGGAACCGATGATCAGCAAACAGCTCATGTCGATGCTGCCGGGATCGAGCGCCTCCAGAGTCGTGACGGAGAGATCCTCCTCGTCGCGCCCCATGTGACGGCCGACGACCACGGGCGTTTTCGGCGGCCGAAGCTCCAGCAGCACCTCGCGGGCCCACACAATCGGGTGCCGCCGGGTCCGTGAAGCGGGATTGTAGATCGCGAGCACCAGATCGGCTTCAGCCACAGCGCGCAACCGTCGTTCGATCACTGACCACGGCTTGAGTCGGTCCGATAGGGAGACCACCGCATAGTCTCCGCCAAGCGGAGCACCAGCGCGTGCCGCAACTGCCTGAGCGGCGGTAACTCCGGGGAGCACTGTGATCTCGACGTTCGCATAACAGTCCTCCTCAGCCGCCTCGAAGACAGCTGCGGCCATGCCAAAGATCCCCGCATCCCCGCCCGAGACCACCGCGACCGGTTCGCCCGCCAGAGCAAGATCAAGAGCGTAACGCGCCCGCTCCACCTCCACGGTGTTGCCGCTCGGGTGCCGGTGCAGATTCGGCCGTACCGGAAGCCGGTCGAGATACCGTCCGTAGCCAACGACATGATCAACTCCAGCGAGCACTGCGGCGACCTCCGGCGTGATCCAGTGATCGGATCCTGGCCCAAGGCCTACCACATACAGCTGGGGCTGTTCCGCATGATCAACACCACCCAGCATTGGCCGAGGAACCGCCGATCGGCCCGCAGAGTCAAGACGTCGATCTCGGCCTGGCACGACGATCATGGAAAAATAGGGCACGGCGCTGGCATCGACCTCACTCACCGGCATGACACGCTGCTCACCAGTGGTCGCCCGCTCCACGTACCGGGCGTCGGCGAGCCTGCCGGCCTGCCGCAACGCCTCGCGTACGCCACCGAAGGTCCGGCCAAGTTTCATGATCGCTGCCGCATCGGTGTCGGCGATCCGACGCGCGAGCTCTGGCACCGGCAGCGTTCCGGGCAACACGGTCAGGACGTCTTCATGCCGCGCGAGTGGTGTCCGCAGCGCAGTCGCGGCGGCAGTCAGCGAGGTGACCCCGGGCACGATCTCGCTCGGAAAGCGCGATGACAGCCGGTCGTGCAAGTACATATATGAGCTATAGAACAACGGGTCTCCCGCGGCAAGCACCACGACCGTCCGTCCCACGTCCAGGTGCTTGCTCAGCCGCTCGGCAGATTCGTCATAGAAATCATCCATCGCGCCGTAATAGCCCAGCGGATGATCGGTCGGCCTGGTAGTGACGGGATAGATGAGCAGTTCCTCGATCACGTCCTCGTTGATCAGCGAGTCGGCAATGGTGCGGGCAATCGATCGACCGGCCGTCCCGGAGTGGTAGGCAATCACGTCGGCGTTCTTGATCAGGTGCGCCGCCTTGAGAGTGATCAGCTCCGGATCCCCTGGCCCGACGCCCACTCCGTAAAGGTGCCCAGTCACGCGATCTCCGATTTCCGAGCGAGGGCATTGATCGCCGCAGCGCAGATGGCAGACCCACCACGTCGGCCATGCACTACGAGCCACGGGATGTCCCACGGGTTCTCAGCCAAGGCGATCTTGGACTCCGCGGAGCCGACAAAGCCAACGGGAATTCCGAGAATCGCAGCGGGACGCGGCCCTCCATCGGCAACCAGCTCCAAGAGGTGGAACAGCGCGGTCGGAGCATTGCCGATCGCCACCACTGCACCCGCCAGCCGGTCGCTCCAGAGTGAGACGGCAGCCGCCGATCGGGTCGTTTCCCATTGCGCCGCCAGGTGGCCGGCTCGTGGGTCGTTGAGCAGGCAGCAGACCTCATTGTCGGCCGGGAGTCGTCGCCGGGTGATTCCGGTGGCGAGCATCTGGGTATCAGTGAAGATCACCGCATGAGCCTCGAGCGCCGTTCGAGCGGCAGGCACCACCCGGGGATGACAGGCGAGATCGTTGACGAGATCAACATCACCACAGGCGTGAATCATCCGAACAGCAACAGAGTGCATGTCCTCTGGCAGCGTCGAGAGATCCGTTTCCGATCGAATGGTCGAAAACGATCGTCGATAGATCTCCGTGGGCTCCCTGAGGTAGTCGTAGCGCCGTGCCGGGGCAGGCATCACCGCGACTCCCCGAGCGTCAGCAACTGAGCGTCGCGGGGCGCCACAAGATCACGATGATCGCCGGCTGGCGCGCCGCAGCGGCGTTCGCAGCCGCTGATGTGAGTTCTTCGCAACGGTGATCCGGACTGAGCCAATGCAGTAGCGTACGCGCGAGTACTGATCAAGGAACTCGCACAAGAAGGCGCGCCGACGCACGCCGAAATGGCCGACCATGGCGAGGCCGGATTGTCGATGAGTCCCACGGCTGCAAGTTCCGGAAGACGACCGGCGGCTCCTGCCAACACCAAGCCCCGCGATGGTGTGATCACAACCGGTCCGGCGGCACAGGCTTCGACGGATGTGGCTTGAGCCGGAGTGAGGAGCGCCAGCGGCACCTGAACCGAGGCGGCGCCCACGACCGCACCAAGCGGAGTGGCCATCACTCCACGAGGTAGCTCAACAAGGCGTACCCCGGGAACCGTCGTTGCCCAATCGGCAAGGTCCCGGACGTGCCACACGTGATCAAACTCCTGACTTGCGGTCAGGAAGCGGTGCGCAAGCTCGAGTAGCGTCGGCACAGCATCACGCGCTGGGACATACAGCCCACGGTCAGCCCCACCGAGCAGCACCCAGCCGTGGTGATGATCAACGGCCTGATATCCAAGATCGAAGGGCATTCCACTTACATCCCCGCGGCCGTCGTCGATGGCAAAGAGGAAGCGGCTCGGCAGGCTCGCGAGACGCGGCTCGGCGTTGAGCCCGGCGTCCAGGTTTGCGATCAGCTCTCGGACGTCGGCCTTGCCTCCACTGATGCCGGTCAACGGTGACGCGACAATATTCCGGACGCGGTCGTGGGTCTGGGACGGCAGAAACCCGGATTCCCGTATTGCACGAATAAGGCTGTCAGGCACAGGGTCGGCCAGGCCGCGAATCTGCAAGCTTGCGCGCGAGGTCAGCTGGAGATCACCACTACCGAATTGCTGAGCGATCCGGCGCAGCCGGCCAATCGCGGCCCCAGTTGTCTGACCGCCGGGCACCCGGATGCGTACCAATGCCCCATCGGCTGCCGAGTGGGGCCGCAGGACGCCAGGGCAGCGATCCGGATCGGTCACGCCCGCCATCGTAAGTGACTCAGCATTGACGCCGGCTCAGTATGGGTTCACCGGTTGCGCCCGTACGATGCTCTTCGGGAACCTGGCCGAGCTGGGCTTGCTCCTGGCCGCTGTAGTCCTGCCCGTCGTCCTCGGCATGGTTGCCGCCCTCAGAAGGAGACCGTGGTGGTGGGCCGCGATCGTGGCTGTTGTCGTCGCGATGGTCGCAGCGATCGCCCCCACACCCGAGCCAGGGGAAGCACGGTTGGTGGCGGGAGACGTTTGTTCCTGGTCATCATGGCCGCCGTAGTGGCTGGGCTGGCGTGGTTGGGGTGGTTCCTGACACGCCGCTTGCGGCGCCGCAGCGCCGCGCCAGCTGGTCAAAAGCCAAGGCCGAGCTAGACATCGTGATCTGCCCGGAGCCCAGGACTTAGCTGAAACGGAAATGGGGACTCCAGGGTCACGACCGGTTAGGCTCCCGTGGTGCCGCGGATCGCCCTGCTCTCCACCTCAGACACAGACCTGCTCTCTGCGCGGAGTAGCGGCGCGGACTACGTCTTGGCGAACCCAGCGAGATCAGCACACACCGAGCTAGCTGAGGTGCTGGAGGCCTGTGACCTGATCGTGGCCCGGGTACTCGGGTCGCCGCAGCTGCTGTGTAGCGGGTTCGACCGGTTGCGCAGCAACGGCAAGCCGATGGTGGTACTGGGCGGTGAGCAGACGCCGGACGCCAGTCTCATGGCGATGTCGACGGTTTCGATGGGGATCGCAGCCGACGCCCACGTCTACTTGGCTCACGGCGGGCCGGACAACCTTGGTCAGCTGCACGCCTTCCTGTCCGACACGGTGTTGCTCACCGGCGTGGGCTTCGAGCCTCCCGTTGAGCAGCCGCTTTGGGGGGTGTTGTCGCAAGGCCTGCCGGCTGGCCAATCACGACCCCGGATTGGCATCTTGTTCTACCGCGCTCAGTACGCCGCCGGTAACACCGGGTACGTGGAGGCACTCGTTGACGCGGTCGATGCCGCCGGCGGCATCGGCATACCGATCTTCGCCACCTCGTTGCGCGATGCTCCTTCGGACCTGCTGGAGTATCTCGCCACGTGCGACGCGTTGATCACGACCGTGCTCGCGGCGGGCGGCACCAAACCAGCCACGGCCTCAGCGGGCGGTGACGATGAAGCGTGGGACGTACGCGCCCTGGCGGCTCTTGATGTCCCAATCCTGCAAGGCTTATGTCTGACCTGGGACCGGGCGTCGTGGGCCGCGTCCGAGGAGGGCATGACCCCCCTCGACGTCGCGACCCAGGTGGCGGTTCCGGAGTTCGACGGTCGCATCATCACCGTGCCGTTCTCCTTCAAAGAGACCGATGGCGATGGCCTGCCGACCTACGTCGCTGATCATGAACGCTGTCGTCGAGTCGCTGAGATTGCGGTCAATCATGCTCGATTACGGCACATCCCACCCGCGGAGCGGCGCATTGCGATCCTGCTTTCGGCATACCCCACGAAACATGCGCGGATCGGAAACGCTGTCGGGCTGGACACCCCGGTCTCAGTGATCAAACTGCTGCGGGCGATGCGTACGGCCGGCTATGACGTGGGTGAGCCTGGCGAGATCCCGGGGACGGGTGCGTTCGAGCCGGTCGAGGGCGAACATCCCGACACCACGGCAGGCAACGCGCTGATCCACGCCCTCATCGCGGCCGGCGGACAAGATCCGGAATGGCTCACAGCCGAGCAGCTTGCGGGCCAGCCGGTCCGCATCTCGGCACAGGCTTACCGCCGGTGGCTCGCGACGTTGCCCGCCGACCTGGTTGCGGCGGTCACTGCGGCCTGGGGTGAGGCGCCGGGTGAGCTGTTTGTGGACCGCAGCAGCAACCCAGAGGGTGAGATCGTCGCAGCCACCCTGAAGGCAGGCAATGTGGTGATCTTGGTACAGCCGCCGCGTGGATTTGGCGAGAATCCGATCGCGATCTACCACGATCCCGATCTTGCTCCGTCGCACCACTACCTGGCCGTCTATCGCTGGCTGGAGCAGGAGTTTGCTGCCCACGCGGTGATTCATGTCGGCAAGCACGGCAACCTGGAATGGCTGCCTGGCAAGAATCTGGGCCTGTCCGCATCCTGCGGCACCGATGCAGCCATCGGCTCGCTGCCACTGATCTATCCCTTCCTGGTCAACGATCCAGGTGAGGGGACCCAGGCCAAGCGCCGGGCGCATGCCACGATTGTTGATCATCTTGTGCCGCCCATGGCGCGTGCGGAGACCTACGGCGACATCGCGCGGCTGGAGCAACTGCTTGATGAATACGCCCACGTCAACGCGATGGACCCCGCCAAGGCGCCCGCGCTGCGGGGTGAGATCTGGACACTGATCCAGGCCGCACAGCTGGATCATGATCTTGGCCTGAACGCACCTCCGGAGGCGGAGGCTTTTGATGTGTTCGTGCTCCATGTCGACGGTTGGTTGTGTGAAATCAAGGATGCGCAGATTCGCGACGGGCTGCACGTGCTGGGGCAGCCGCCCCAAGGCGAGGAGTTGATCAACCTGGTGCTAGCGGTGCTCCGCTCGGCTCAGGTCTTTGGCGGTCGAGGCAACGCGGTCCAAGGCTTGAGAGCGGCACTGGGGCTTGCAGCGGACGCACCGATTGCAGATGTCGATGCCACAGAGGCGCAGGCGCGACAGCTCGTCGGCGCACTCGCCGCGTCGGGCTGGTCCGTCGACGCCGTCGCGGAAGTCGTGGACAGCGTCCTCGGAGGGCCGCATGAGGCAGCGGCGGCCGCACTGCGGTTCGCCTGCCAGGAGGTGGTACCACGGCTAGCTCGCACCGGCGACGAGATCACCGCGATCTTGCACGCTCTGGACGGCGGGTACGTTCCGGCCGGGCCGTCCGGCTCACCGCTACGCGGATTGATCAACGTGCTGCCGACCGGGCGCAACTTCTACTCCGTCGATCCCAAAGCGATCCCCTCACGCATGGCGTATCAAACTGGTCAGGCGATGGCCGAATCCCTGCTGCAGCGCCACGTCGATGAGGCGGGTGAGTATCCCCAGTCGGTGGGACTCTCAGTCTGGGGAACGTCGGCCATGCGGACCAGCGGTGACGACATTGCCGAGGTGCTGGCGCTGCTCGGCGTGATGCCGGTCTGGGACGACGCGTCGCGTCGCGTAGTGGGTCTTGAGGCGATCGATCTCGGTGAGCTGGGCCGTCCCCGAATTGACGTCACGGTTCGCATCTCCGGGTTCTTTCGGGATGCATTCCCGCACGTTCTGGCGATGCTGGACGACGCTGTACGACTGGTGGCAGACCTTGACGAGCCTCGCCATGTGAACTTCGTCAGGAAGCACGCACAAGATGACCTTGCAACCCACGGTGACCAGCGGCGGTCCACTACCCGGATCTTCGGTTCCAAGCCTGGCTCGTACGGAGCGGGCATGCTGCCGCTGATGGAAGCGGGCCCGGATCGCGGTCGCAGCCAAGAATGTCGACACCCACGAGCATGACATAGCTGACTCTGATGACTATTTCCAGTACCACGGCGGGATGGTGGCGACCGTGCGTGCGTTGACCGGCGTCGCACCGAAGGCCTACGTGGGCGACTCGACGACTCCTGAGGCGGTCCAGACCCGATCGTTGACCGAGGAGACGGCACGAGTGTTCCGGGCACGGGTGATCAACCCACGCTGGATTTCCGCGATGCAGCGGCATGGATACAAGGGTGCGTTCGAGTTGGCAGCGACAGTCGATTATCTCTTCGGCTTCGATGCGACTGCCGGGGTGGTTCCGGACTGGATGTACGCCCAGCTGGCTGAGAACTATGTGCTGGACAAGGACAATCAGGACTTCATGAAGCACGCTAATCCCTGGGCGCTGCGCGGCATGATCGAGAAGCTCAGTGAGGCTGTCGACCGCGGGCTGTGGGAGGACCCTGATCCTGACGTGATCACCCAGCTTCAGCAGGTCTACCTCGATGTCGAAGGAGATCTTGAGGACGTCCTGAGCTGAGTTTGATCTCGCCATCTGTGGTGGACGTTCATCCGCACAGGGCCACGAATCAACCGGATGCTCTAGTTGAGCCGTCGTTCGTGGCCGTGTGCGGAGAAACGCGAGATCAAGGGCTGGTTGAGTGCACGCGAGCCAGGATCGCACTGGCGACTGCGTCCGGCTTGGTCTCGGGAAGCCAATGGCCTGCCTCGAGCTCAACCACCTCGTACGGCCCCACGACATAATCCGCGGTGAGCTCGACGACGCGTCGCGTCAAGGCGAAGTCATGCCGCCCCCAGACATAGCTAGTGGGTACCGTGATCCGCTCCGCCGGTGGCCGCGTGGAGAACGGAATGCCGCGATACCAGTTCAAGGCACCGGTAAGCGCACCCGGCTCGGCCATCGCCTCGGCATAACGGTCGACAAAGTCGGACGGCAGGCCGCTATCCCGCAATGATTTCGCAAGCGACCGCCGGACCACCGATTCTGGTAGCGCCGGCAATTGAAACAACCCCATGTACCACGAGCGCAAGCCCTGCTTGCTCCGCCACAGCGACTTGACGAACGCTGCCGGGTGTGGGGTCGACAGAACGGTTAACGAAGCGACCCGATCTGCATGCCAACCGGCCGTCCCCCACGCCTGGTTGCCGCCCCAGTCGTGACCAACGATGTGGCCGTGGGCCAGGCCGGCCGTGTCCAGCAGGGCCACGACATCGGCGGCAGTCGCCGCGGTTCGGTAGTTCCGGCGCCGGGTCGGTCGAGCCGCGGGTGTGTAGCCGCGTTGGGTCGGCGTAAGGGTTCGCAGCCCGGTCGCGTTGAGCCGGCCTGCGACGGCGTCGAAGCTGAAGGGCTGCTGCGGGAACCCGTGCAGCAGCACTACTACCGGCGCCTCGGGGGGTCCGGAGTCGACAACATCGAAGCGCAGCCCCGGGCGTAGGAAATGGTCCACATCTCTCCTTCGAGCGTGAGGTATCAGGATGGCAGAGTGTGGCTTGGAGCCGCGAGCGTCGATGCGCGAGGAGCTCATAACGTGAGCGCAGGGAGTGAGCGATGAACGACGAACGAAAGATCTTGGAGCGAGTGCTCGAGGAAGCCACTGGCTTCCTCAACGACCTTCCGGGCCGGCGAGTTGCGGCGCGCACTGATGTGGAGGGCGTCGCGACCGCCTTGCGGCGCCCGCTACCAGAGGAGGGTGCGGAACCGCTTGAGGTCATCGAGGAATTGATCGCCGGCGCCGAGCCGGGAGTGGTGGCGATGCCGTCAGGCCGGTTCTTCGGCTGGGTGATTGGCGGCGTGCTGCCGGCAGCTCTGGCAGCCGACTGGCTGACCTCGACGTGGGACCAAAACGCCGGTCTACTGGCGTCATCGCCGGCCGCCGCGGGCGCGGAATGGGTTGCCAGTGAGTGGCTGCTCGATCTGCTGGGCCTACCCGGCAACTCCGCAGTCGGCTTCGTCACCGGCGCGATGATCGCCAACTTCACCTGTCTTGCGGCGGCCCGCCATGACGTGTTACGCCGGGCCGGCTGGGATGTCGAAGGCGATGGGTTGCATGGCGCGCCTCCGGTTACGGTGATCGTCGGCGAGGAACGGCACGAGACGGTCGATGTGGCACTGCGTTTCCTAGGGCTGGGCGAGCAACGCAGTCTCATGGTGCCGGCAGATGATCAAGGCCGGATCCGGCTGGACACACTGACCGACATCTTGGCGCAGGTCGGCAACACCCCGCTGATCGTCTGCCTGCAAGCAGGAAACGTTCACAGCGGGGCCTTCGACCCGATCGCTGAGGCTGTTGATCTCGCACACCAATACGGTGCCTGGGTCCACGTCGATGGTGCCTTCGGGCTGTGGGCTGCTGCCTCGGCCCAGTATCGGCATTTGGTCGCAGGGGTTGAGCGGGCGGACTCCTGGGCAAGCGACGCGCACAAGACGCTCAATGTGCCGTACGACAGCGGGCTTGCGATCGTCGCCAAGGCCGAGGCCATGTATGCCGCAATGGGTGTGCATGCCGCGTATCTGATCCAGGACGAGCGCCCGGATCCGTTTTCGACGGTGCCAGAGTTTTCCCGCCGCGCCCGTGGTTTCCCGGTCTGGGCCGCGCTGCGTTCGCTGGGGCGCCAGGGAGTGGCCGAGATGGTGGAGCGGTTTTGTCGGCATGCCCATCGTTTCGCTGCCGGACTTGCTGAGCTGGATGGGGTGCGCGTGGTCAACGATGTGGTGTTTACCCAGGTCTGCGTCTCATTCGGCACCGATGAGGCAACGCGCGAGGTAGCCACTCGGCTGCTGAGGGATGGCACTGCATGGATGACACCGTCAACCTGGCACGGGCAGGCAGTGCTGCGGATCTCGGTCTCCAACTGGCGGACCACCGAGGAGGACGTCGATCGTACCCTTGCCGCCGTACGCCGAGTGCTCGCCGAGGTTAGAGCGGGCTGAGCCCATGGCGCGGCGAATCGGCCGTTACCCGAGCCTCAATGCAGCCCGGCCTTGAGCACGATGATCAAGATTCCGAGCATTGCACCCACCGAAGCGCTCACCAGGCTGCCCCCGAGGCCGAGTCCACCGCGCCGGCCCGCAAAGAAGCTATAGGCCGTCAACAAGACAGTGCTGGTGATCACA
>JAJTCL010000193.1 GCA_021323255.1 Propionibacteriaceae bacterium
GAGGGCGGCTTACGAACCTGGCTACGGGCTCGCGGCTTTCCCCGCCCGGGGCCTGCGCCCGGGCGGGAGGTCGGTCGCGGTCCGGATGGCACGCCTCAGGCCTTGAACCTTGGGAAGGCGGCGGCGCCGGCGTAGCGGGCTGCGTCGTCGAGATCTTCTTCGATCCGCAGCAGCTGGTTGTATTTGGCTACCCGGTCGGTTCGCGCCGGCGCACCGGACTTGATCTGGCCGCAGTTGGTCGCCACCGCCAGATCAGCGATGGTGGTGTCCTCCGTCTCGCCGGAGCGGTGGCTCATCATGCAGCGGAAACCGGCCCGGTGCGCTAGATCGACGGCGTCCAAGGTCTCGGTCAGCGAGCCGATCTGATTGACCTTGACCAGCAGGGCGCTGGCCGCCTTCTCTGCAATGCCGCGCTGCAGCCTGGTTACGTTGGTGACAAACAGGTCGTCGCCGACAACCTGGATCTTGTCCCCGATTTTGCTGACCAGCGCGCTCCAGCCGGCCCAGTCGTCCTCAGCTAACGGGTCTTCGATCGAGACGATCGGGAAATCGGAGATCCACTGCTCGTAGATGCCAGTCATCTCCTCGGCGGAGCGCGGCATGCCCTCGAAGGTGTACGTCCCAGCATCGAAAAATTCGGTGCTCGCGACATCGAGGGCCAGCGCGATGTCGCTACCCAGCGTGAGGCCGGCCGATTGCACCGCCGTTGAGATCAACTCGAGCGCGGCCACATTGGCCGGCAGATTGGGCGCGAAGCCACCCTCGTCACCGAGACCCGTCGCCAATCCCTGCTTCTTCAGCACCAACTTGAGCGAGTGGTAGACAGTCGCGCCCATCTCCAGGGCGTCGCGGAACGTCGCCGCGCCGATCGGGGCGATCATGAACTCTTGAACATCGACATCGGAGTCGGCATGCGCCCCACCGTTGACGATGTTCATCATCGGCACCGGCAGCAGGTGGGCATTGGGGCCACCGACGTATCGATAGAGCGGCAGATCCGCGGAGTGCGCCGCCGCATGGGCGACGGCCAACGAGACACCGAGGATGGCGTTGGCGCCGATCTTGGACTTGTTGTCGGTACCGTCCAAGTCCAGCATCGCCTGGTCTACCAGCCGCTGTTCGCTAGCCTCGTACCCGATGAGTTCGGGGCCGAGCTGGTCGATCACACCCAGTACAGCCTTGCTGACACCTTTCCCTCCAAAACGAGCCTCACCGTCACGAAGCTCGACCGCTTCGAAGGCGCCGGTCGAGGCGCCTGAGGGCACCGCAGCGCGGCCCTCCGAGCCGTCGTCGAGGATGACCTCCACTTCGACGGTGGGGTTGCCGCGGGAATCCAGAATTTCTCGCGCGCCTATGAACTCGATACTCGCCACGAGCGTCGCCTTTCCGATGCTGTCCCGAATCGCCGACAATCCGTCTATATCGAACAGGGCACCCGGGCACAAGAGACCGATGGTGGCCTCAGCCTATCGGCGCATCAGCGCTCAGAGGATGGCGCCGCACGCGGGAATAGCAGAATCGTCCAGTGCAGCCGAGCACGTCGAACTCCACAGTCGTGCCTTTCGACAAGCTCAGGGCACATACCTGCCCGGGCTCAGAGAAGAGGACTACTTTCGCTTCCGAAGCGTCCTGGCATGGACCCAGTTGACCCCGACGATGCCAGCCCAGGAGACGGCGACTCCGATGATGCTGGGGTCAACCTCGCTGGCGCTGATTGCTGTGATCGGGATACCCATGACCATAGAGATGATGGCCAACGCCAATTGCCGGCCACGGCCACTCTGCTCGGCCGCTTGCGCGCGATTGGCCTGCTGCCGAATTTCTGCGGCGCGGGCTTCGGCTAGCTCCTCCACCCGTTCGGCGAGGTTCGCAGCGACATATTCGCTGTATTCCGGCCCGAGTTCCATCCGGGCTGCCAAGGCGGCCTCCGCGTCGCGCCGCAACTCCTCGCTTGGCTCACGCGTGCGCCGATACTGCGGCTGCACCGGATAAGGCGCGGCGGGATTCAACGGGTATGGCTGAGCCTGCGGATTCTGTGCCGAGTAGTTCTGGGGCGGGTAATTCTGAGGGGGATAGTTCTGCGGAGGGTAATTCTGCGGAGGATAGTTCTGGGGCGGATGCCCCTGGGGGGCCGGCCGTTTCTGCGGGGGCTCGGACATGTCCACAGGATAGGCGACGGTTGCTAAGCCGGAGCCGCGTCCTGGGGCGCCGACTCAGCATCCCGAACCCGGGCTTCCAAACTACGTACGGCACCACGCAGCGCCTGCTCAGGGTCGATTCCAGTTGCCTGAGCGCGGGCTGCCAGCGCCAGGATCTGCGCACCCACCTCCTCGGCCGTCGTCGGCTCGTCGGGCAACAGGAGCTCCAGGCGCCGTGATCGGGCTTTGCTGATGATCTTGTGGGCGCGGGCGAGGGCCGAAAGCTGCCGCTCTGGAATGCCTTGCAGCGCAGACGTACGCCCCTTTTCAGCCGCCTTGCGCTGTTCCCAGGTGTAGTGCAAGTCGACCGGTACCTCAGCGGTCGCGAAGACATAGGGATGCCTCGAGATGAGCTTGTCCGCGATACCCCGGGCCACGTCTTCGACGGTGAAGCCGGGCGCCTCTTCGCTGGCGAGCTGGGCGTGAAAGATCACTTGGAGCAGCAGATCACCCAGCTCCTCTCGTAGATGATCTTGATCTCCATTCTCGATCGCCTCGACCGTCTCGGCAGTCTCTTCGATGAGGTACTGCACCAGCGAACGATGGGTTTGCTGCGCGTCCCACGGGCATTCCTGGCGCAGTCGCGCCATTACTGAGACCAGCCGCTCGAGTTCGGGTAGCTGCACTATGGCGTCTGCGTGGGCGTCGGCTCGGCCAAGGACGCGGACTGATCGGTGATGATCGTCTTCTGCCGGGGATCCAGCACACCGAAGCGGGGATTGAGCGTGACTTGCTGCTCACTGACGGCGGCCAGGTACGCCTCGCTGCCGAGCTTGCCCGAAACGATCTGCTGGTCGGCCAGATCGTAGGCGACCGGTCGACCTTGAGGCACCTCGAGCAGACCGGCGAGGTTGCTGTTCTTGATCAGCGCGTCGCGCTCGCTATCGGTGATCGTGATCTTGTTTGCGGCAGCGACCTTCTCGGCGATCAGCCCATGGATCAGCGCGTTGATGACCGCCGCGTTCGACACTCTTTGGCCCTCTTGCACGATGCTGGACACTCCTTCGACAGCGTCGTCCAGCTGCTGCTGGGTGATCCTCGAGGTTCCCACGTACGCCACAACACTGGGTTCTGCATTGGCGCATCCGCCCGCGAACAGGGTGAACGCGAGAACGCCAGTGAGGGCGCTAGCCCGTAACGCGCTCAGCCCGCGGTGAGCCAGTGACCTCATTGACCTTCCCTCAAGACGTAACTTCCCGCTCGCGCATTGCGCTCCTGGAACGACTACCGCAGGTGATCCTACGCGTTTGATTGCTGCGCTCGCTGTGTCTGATGGCTCGCTCCGCTCGCTGCGATGTTCACCGGTAGCCGCCGTCTTCGTCGGATCCGACGAAACCACTTGTCGGGGGAATGAGCTCTGTTCTCGGCAGGTTTCGTCGGGTCCTCCTGCAGATCGGCGGCGCGAACTCGCGGGCGCGGATCGCGCGTTTGCGGCCGCTGCCTTCCTCGCTCACTCGCAGCCAGCCGCGACTACAGAAGCCGGATTGTTTCGGAGGCTGGCTGCTCGCTCGTTCGTCCAGGCCAGCGGCGCGTGCGATCCGAGCGGTAAGCAGACAGCTCTGACGCTGGGCCAGCGGTCGTGGAGCTCACGGGTCTTCGAAGATCTGGCTGATCACCTCGGTGGCCCAGCGCAGCAGATCGGTGTCCTTCAGCGACTCGCTGGCGTTGGCGGAGGTCGTGGGCCGTGGCAGCAGCACAGAGCCGGCAGTGTCCTTGACCACGCTGCCCGGATGGAGCCGTTGCAGCCGCAGCACCCGCGACTCGGGAAGGTGGGCGGGACCGAAGCGGATGAACCGACCCTGCCCGACGATCTCCGTCAGCCCCGCAGACCGGGCGAGCAGCCGGAACCTCGCTACCTCGATGAGATTGAGCACCTCCGGTGGCGGCGGTCCGTAGCGGTCGTGGAGCTCGGCGTCGACCGCCTTGACATCTGCCTCGCTACGAACTTCGGCCAGCCGCTTGTACATCTCCAGCCGCAGCCGCTCGGACTCGATGTAATCGGTGGGCAGGTGAGCGTCGACGGGCAGCTCGATCCGCACTTCGGGTTCCGGCTGGGTCTCCTGACCTCGATACTCCGCAACCGCCTCGCCTACCAGCTGGATGTAGAGATCGAAGCCGACATCGGCGATATGACCAGATTGCTGGCCACCGAGCAGGTTGCCGGCGCCACGCAGCTCCAGGTCTTTCATCGCGATGGCCATGCTGGAACCAAGATCGCTGTGTGTTGCGATGGTGCTGATCCGGTCGTACGCAGTTTCGGTCAATGGCTTGTCCGGTGGGTAGAGGAAGTAGGCATAGCCGCGTTCCCGTCCCCGGCCGACCCGGCCGCGTAGCTGGTGCAGCTGCGACAGTCCGAGCAGGTCGGAACGTTCGATCAGCAGCGTGTTAGCGGTCGAGATGTCCAGCCCTGCCTCGACGATCGTGGTACAGACCAGCACGTCAGCACGGCGCTCCCAGAAGTCGATCATGACCTGTTCCAGGCGATGTTCGCTCATCTGCCCGTGGGCGGTCACTACTCGCGCCTCCGGTACCAGCTCGGCAATCCGGCGGGCGGCTCTGTCGATGCTCTGCACCCGGTTGTGCACGTAGAACACCTGACCTTCGCGGAGTAGCTCGCGCCGGATCGCGGCAATCACCTGAGCCTCGTCGTACGGTCCGGCGAAGGTGAGCACTGGATGGCGTTCTTCCGGCGGAGTCGCGATGGTGCTCATCTCGCGAATGCCGGTGATCGCCATTTCCAGGGTTCGCGGGATCGGAGTGGCTGACATGGCGAGGACGTCGACGTGGGTGCGCAGGCGCTTGAGCTGTTCCTTGTGCTCCACGCCGAAGCGCTGCTCCTCATCGATCACAACAAGGCCCAAGTCCTTGAAGCTGACCTCGCCCGACAGCAACCGGTGGGTGCCGACGACGACATCGACCCGCCCTGCGGCGAGACCCTCGATGGTTGCCCGTGCCTCAGCCTCGGCAGCGAACCGGCTGAGCGGTGCGACGTTGATGGGAAAGCCCGCATAACGATCGGCGAAGGTCGCGTAGTGCTGCTGCACCAGCAAGGTCGTGGGAACCAAAATGGCCACCTGCTTGCCGTCCTGCACTGCCTTGAATGCGGCGCGTACCGCGATCTCGGTTTTGGGCACGATTTGCTCCATGTCGCGCTTTACGTCGTCGATTGCTCCGAGCTGATCCGGAGTCTCAACGAAGGCAAATGCGTCCTCCAACTCTCGCTGCCACGTCGTGTCCGGGGAGAACGCGTGACCGCGGGTGGCCTGCCGGGCCGCGTACAGCTTGATCAACTCCGCGGCAATCTCGCGGACCGCCTTGCGGGCGCGGCCCTTGCGCTTGGCCCAGTCGGCACCGCCCAGTCGGTCCAGGGTCGGGTTTTCGCCGCCGACGTAGCGGGTCACCTGATCAAGGGCGTCCATCGGGACATAGAGCCGGTCCCCCGCCTGGCCGCGCCTGGAGGGCGCATATTCGATGACCAGATACTCCCGGGTGGCGCCGGCCACGGTGCGTTGCATCATCTCGACATAGCGACCCACCCCGTGCTGGCTGTGCACGACAGGATCACCCGTGACCAGCTCAAGCGGGTCGATCTGATTCTTACGACGCGCTGGCAACTTTCGGCTGGCCCGGTCAGCGGCCCGTTGGCCGGAAAGATCAGTTGCGGTGAAGACTGCGAGTCGGATCTCATCGGCCACGAAGCCATGGCTGAGCTGGCCGGTGACGACTGTCGCCAGCCCGATGGCGGGTGGTTCATCCAGCGCTGTCAGGTTGCGTAGCGGCACGGCATGTTCACTGAGAACTTCGACGATGCGATTCGCGGTGCCTCTGCCTTCGGCCATCACGACAACCCGCCAGCCGTCACGGACCCGTTTGGTGATTTCATTGACCGCTGCCTCGGTGTCGCCGCGATAAGTCTGGCCAACCTGGCCGCGCACCGTCCGCGACTCGACACCCGACCCGCTGACCATCGCTGAGAGATCGATGATCTCCCCGTCCGCGGTCCGGATGGGCTCGGACTGTCCGTCGTCTGTGGCAGCGTGATCGACCGGGCCAGCACTGAACGGCGACAACGTCCACCACGCCATCCCACGTGCCAGCGCTGCAGCGCGAACCTCGGCGAGCGGCTGGTAGGACGACGCACCAAGATCGATCGGTGCCTTGCCTCCACCTGCCGCGGCCGCCCATGACGCGTGGAGAAATTCCTCGCTCGTCTTGACCAACTCGACCGCCCGGCCGCGCACCAGCTCGGGGTCGCAGATCAGTACCTGGGTATCAGTCGGCAACAGCTCGACGAGCAGTTCCATACCGTCCACCAGGACCGGTGACAATGCCTCCATGCCGTCGACCGGATGTCCCTGGGCGATCTTGTCCAGCATCTCGATCAGCTCGGGATGCCGATCAGCGAGCGCTGCTGCTCGGGCGCGTACGTCCTCGGTCAGCAGCAGCTCACGACAAGGTGATGCCGTGATCTCGGTCAGCGCGATGTCACTGGACCGCTGGTCCGCGACAGAGAAGTAGTGAATCTCTTCGACGGTGTCGCCGAAGAAGTCCACGCGTACCGGATGCTCTTCGGTCGGTGGAAAAACGTCCACGATGCCGCCGCGTACGGCGAACTCACCGCGCCGCTCGACCAGGTCTACGCGGGTGTACGCGGCACCCACCAGGGCCGCGGCGAGGTCAGTGAAGTCGATCTCCTCGCCGACTGCGAGACGTATGGGTTTGAGGTTCCCAAGCCCTTTGACCTGCGGCTGCAGCACACTGCGCACCGGTGCGACAAGGATCTGCGGCGCGGGAAGATCACTATTGCCGGCTAGCCGGCGCAACACCTCGAGCCGGCGGCCGACCGTGTCGGAGCGCGGGCTCAACCGCTCGTGCGGCAAGGTCTCCCATGCCGGGTAATACGCCACGGCCTCCTCGCCCACTAGGGACTGCAGTGCAGCCGTCAGTTCCTCGGCCTCGCGGAAGGTTGAGCTGACCAGCAGTACCGGCCGGGCGGCGCCGCCGCGGGAGGGGCCCTCGCCCAACGCGGCAGCGATCAGCGGTCGCATCGGGGCGGGCGCAGTCACATCCAGCACCGGCAGTCGCCGGGCGCGTGCGTCGGCGATGGTCTCGATGACGGTGGGTTCGGTGCAGAAAAGGTTGACGAGTCCCGTGAGGGTCACCCAGAGAGGTTACCGGTTAGCTCCAGGACCAATAAGAACTGTCTGGAAGGTGGCTTCCATCAGGGAAGTCGGGCATAGGCGCGGACCGGGAAGCTGCCAAACTCACGAACCTTCGGCGGCACCGCGGTGAATCGAGCACCGGTTGGCGGCAGGGCAGCAAGGTTCGTCAGGTGCTCCACGATGTGTACCCCAGCCGCCAGGAGCTGGGTATGTGCCGGACGTTCCCGGCTGGTCTCTGCATCGTCGATGTTGATCGAGTCGATGCCGACGAGGACGGCACCCGCCTTGATCAAATAGGCCGCGGCGTCAGCGCCGAGGAAAGGTGCGCCGGCGGCGTAAGCAGGAGTGCCGAAGTGTCGATCCCAGCCGGTATGCACCAGCACGGCGGCGCCTCGCAGGTCGCGGTCGTAGAACACCGTCGCTGGAATGTTCCGCTCTGCTGCATCCACCAGCCGGGAGGTTCCAGCGGCAGGTCCACCAACGTCTCCAGTTCCAGCTCAGCAAGATCGGCGCCATCGGCGTAACGGTGGTAGGGGCTGTCCAGGTAGGTACCGGAGTTCCCGGCCAGAGTGATCACATCGAGGGCAAACTCCGTGCCCTCCGCGTAATGCGAGCGGGAAGCCTCCCGCGTCAAGTGCGGACGAATGGTGGGCACCGGGAGGCCAGGATAGGTAACCAGGCCAGCCGAGATGGTATGGCTCAAGTCCACCAGCCGACCGGCCGGCGACTCCGCCCGCTCTGATCTCACCCCGCGAGAACCCTTGTGAGGTTCGGCGACGATCTCCACTGCACGAAGCTCCACACGTCCGACCAGTGCTAGACCCAGGTGTCGGATGAACAACTCGCCGATCTCCTCCTCGGAGAGAGCTGGACCAGGAAGATCGAGCCGGAATCCCTCGGCGGTCAGCCGGCCGCCATTGACGAACTCAACGTCGGCGTCGAAGTGGGCGCGGTACTCAGTCACAGTGCTGGAGTTTATGAAGTGACTGAGCGCTGCCCGCCAGCTTTACCGATCTGCGGTCGCATCAGCTGTTGAATGCGCTTTGAGTCTTCTCGAGCCCGACCAGAACCAGCGACTCAACTGCATCTGCGGCGCGGCCGATCTCGACCTCGACGGCCTCGCGTGCACTAGCCGGGAAATTGCTGAGCAGATAGTCAGCCGGGTCTTGCCGGCCCGGGGGACGACCAACGCCGATGCGTACCCGGAAGAATTCCCCGTTCCCGAGGGACTTACGGATGGCCTTCAGCCCATTGTGGCCATTGTCGCCACCGCCGAACTTCACTCGCAGCTGGCCAGGGTCGATGTCGAGCTCATCATGAACCACGATCATCTGGGCCGGCTCCAGCTTGTAATAGGAGAGCAACCGGGTGACCGCCCAGCCGGTCTCGTTCATGAAGGTGCGTGATTTTGCCAGGATTAGTCGCGGTGCCTGGGCTCCCGGTGGTCCGATCCGGCCGTCGGCAACCTCGGCCCGGCAGCCGCGCAGCACTCTGAGCCGCACGTCCAGACGGCGCGCCAGCTCGTCGGCGACTCGATAGCCGATGTTGTGCCGATGCGATGCAAAGGCCGGGCCGGGGTTGCCGAGCCCGACGACCAGCCATGAACTCATCCCAGATGCAGCTGCCCGTTAGGCACTTTCGAACTCAGGCACTTTCGGAGTCGGCCGGCTCCTCGTCCGTGGTCGGTTCGGCGGTTGCTGCCACCGTAGGCTCCATGCCAGCCTCCGCCTCGGCCTCGGCCAGTTCGGCCTCGAGAGCCTCGACAGTCGGCGCATTGGTGATATTGACGATCAAGGTCTCCGGGTCGAGCTCAATCGATGAACCTGGGGGAAGCTGAAGGTCACGGGCCAGGATCTGAGTGTTAGGCGAGAGTCCCTCGATGGAAACGACGATCTGCTGCGGGATGTGCGTGGCCTCGGCCTCAATCGGGATGCTGTTGTGGTCGACCACCACCAGGGTTTCCGGACCGGCCTCACCCTCGATCTGCACCGGCACATCGACCGTGACCTTCTCGCCGCGTCGCACGATGACCAGATCGACGTGCTCGATCGTGTGCTTCAGGGGATCGCGCTGGACCTGCTTCGGCAGTGCCAGCTGGGAACTGCCGTTGACCTCGATTGACAGCAATGCGTTTGCCGTGCGCAGAGCGAGCAGGGTTTCGTGACCGGGCAGGGCAATGTGGATCGGCGCCGTGCCGTGGCCGTACAACACGGCAGGCACCTTGTGCGCACGCCGGATCCGGCGGGCAGCGCCCTTGCCGAACTCCGTACGCAATTCGGCTGTGAGCTTTACCTCGGGCACGAACGAACTCCTCGGGACTAACGTTCAATTATCTTGATCAATACTCCGCGGGGGGACGCAGCTCGTTCGACCTAGTCGATCACGGTTCTGCGACCCTCGCCGAGGCAACCGCTCAACCTTAGCCGACAAGGCCCAATAGTCGCCAACTTGCCCTGAAACCAAACGGAGTAGTCCGTCTGCGAGCGTTGCGTTTGGCGCCGCCATGATGAGGAGGAGCGAATGGACAGGCTCTTTCGGCCGCGAACGACGACGAATGAGGAGCAAGCACCAAAGTGCGCAAGGGTACCGTTCCGCCGCATGTGATCGCGACGACCCAGATTTAACTGAATGAGGCCGTTTCGACACTTGTGATCACAAACGACCAGGGCCGTGATAGCTACGCCTGCCCATTGAAGAGGCTGGTGACCGAGCCTTCCTCAAAGACCTCGCGGATGGCTCGTGCGATCAAGGGAGCGATCGAGAGCACAGTGAGTGAGTCGAAGCGACGCTCCTCAGGAATCGGCAGGGTGTCGGTGACGATCACCTCTTCGAACTCGGCGGCCTTCAGCCGGTCAATGGCTGGTCCCGACAGCACCGGATGGGTAGCCGCCGCGATCACCGCCTTCGCGCCGCGAGCCTTCAACGCCTCCGCCGCCTGGCAGATGGTGCCGGCCGTGTCGATCATGTCGTCGACCACCAGGCAAACGCGCCCTTCCACCTCGCCAACGACCTCGTGAATGGCGACGGTGTTGACCAGGTTCGGGTCGCGCCGCTTATGGATGATCGCGAGGGCACAGTTCAACCTGTCGGTCCACATGTCGGCGACCCGCACCCGGCCGGCATCAGGTGAGACCACCGTCATTTCGGAGGTGTCGTATTTCTTCAACAGGTAGTCGGAAAGCACCGGCATCGCCCACAGATGATCGACCGGTCCATCGAAGAAACCCTGGATCTGTGCGGCGTGCAGATCCACCGACATGATCCGGTGGGCGCCTGCGGTGTGAAATAGATCCGCGATCAGGCGAGCGGAGATCGGCTCGCGACCGCGGTGTTTCTTGTCCTGCCGGGCGTAGGGATAAAACGGTGCAACAACTGTGATCCGCTTGGCAGATGCCCGCTTCAGCGCATCGACCATGATCAACTGCTCCATGGTCCACTCGTTGACCGGAGCGGCGTGGCTCTGGATGACGAAGGCGTCGCAGCCGCGTACCGATTCTTCAAATCGCACATAGATCTCGGAGTTGGCGTAGCTGATCGCCCGGGTCGGTACGATCTC
>JAJTCL010000194.1 GCA_021323255.1 Propionibacteriaceae bacterium
GGGTCGGAAGATGGCGGAGATGCTTGGCTGGATCGACCTCGCTCAGTCGGGCGTCGGCGCAACGGGTACTTGAATCCGTCGACCGGCGGCAAGGTCAAGTTTCGTGACCGAGTGCAAAACGACATCATCAACCTGAACCCCGATGTGGTGATCGTGGCAGGCGGAATCAACGATCACTCGGCTTATTCAGCAGCCGCCATCCAGACCGAAGCATCGTTGCTGTTCTCGACAATCAAGACGGCGTTGCCAGACGTAGCGCTGGTCGGCCTGTCGCCGTTCTGGAACAAGGGTGTGGAGAGTACGCAAGTGACAGTGTGGTACGCGTGGGGTCCGACGATTCAGAAGCCGTTTGGGCGCGCGCTCGGAAGGTGGTCTACGAGCCGGAGACAGGAGGCAGCGGCGGGGCAATCTGAAGGAACCTGGTCACTTGGTGCAGGTCTCCGAGGTCGTCGACGGGCCTGGGTGGCGGCCAGTCGACCACGACATGGTGACGCCAACCGGTCGGGAGGCGTACCGCCTGTTCCAGGAGGATGCGTCGGTCTTCCCGCTTGTCAACTACCTACCGGTAGCTCCCGCGCACGAGCCTGGGTGCCAACTCGTCAATCATGTTGCGCTCGTACAGCTCGATAGTGTCGATACTGAGCCCATGGATGCCTGCAATGCGCTCACGGCGCCGAGTGAGGGTGTCGCGTGCGAGCGGTCATCTTCTGCGAAGGATTGCGGGGTTTGCGCGAGCACAACGGTGAGGTGGTCGGCGACGCGGCGTGGCCAGCGATCATCGACCGCGCCACACAGGAGTCCGACCCTGGATGACCCAAAGCAGGCGACGCGAGAACTTTGGCAGGCCCGTGTGCACCCGCGAGTCTCAGCCGGTGCATCCGGCTCATTCAGGTTTTGCGGAGGAGTTCTGTGACACCGACGAGGAGGAGGGCGACGAGGATTCCTTCCGGGACTGGCACTTTTGCGAGTGAGGTGAGGGGTACCCCGTAGGGATAACCCGATCTCGAATTGGCCCGTTAGCCTGATGGTGGCCTCCACGCCAATCGAGGAACGTTAAGGGCATGACAGCTTGTCCTCTTACCCGGGGCCGCAACAGTGGTCGACCTTCCGAAGGCCCGCAGGTCGGAACGGGAGGGACGCGGGGGCAGCGCCCGCCGGCTCCACTATCGGGCTTCATGCGCGAGCAACGACCCGAGAACCGAGGCGCAGCGGGTCTGTGTCGACTGCGAAAGCAACAAGGAGAAGGTTTCGCAGCGCCTTCCACATTTCGGCATGGGGCACTGGTGGACCCGCTCGGCTTTGTACCGAGAGTTGTCCAGGTTCAAGCCCTGGGGCCGGAGCCACACTGCCGCCAGCTCAACCGGCAGAGCAGCTGCCTGTTAAGGAGAAGGTTTCAGGTTGGATGCCCTAGGGCGTGGTGGAGCCTACGTAAGCGACTGGTGGAAGCGGAAGAAGTCGCGTGGGTCGACGCCGCCTTGACGCGCCGGAGGCGGCTGTAGTTCGTCCCGTAGTAGGCGGGCGCCCAGTCCGGGAGGTCCGGGTCCGGAAAGTTCGCGTACACACCCCGATCCCCAGGGATGCACCAGCGCCCACCAGCGCGCCAGCCAGTCGCGGGCGGCGCCGCGCTCGGCCGGTGTGGCGTCGGCGCCGATCACGACCAGGTGCTGGACCAGGAAGCTCTCGCCGCGGTGGACGAAGGCGGTCGCGTCGGCGCGCACGCGGTAGTTCGTCGGGCGCATCAGGTGCCCAGGCCTGCCAGGCCTGCACCACCACAGCGGCAGCGGCCGGTGGCCACGTCATGTGGAACACCTTGACCAATGCCACGTTGGCCACGTCGGAGAACGAGTCGGCTGGCCCAGCCGCCAACCTCGGCGCCTCTAGGGTCGGTCCGCAGATGTCTCCCAAGCTGAGATGGCGGCAGCCACGGTGCCAGCCAAGGAAACAGCACTTCGGCTGACCACTGCGGACGCCACCGAACGGGCGCAGACGTGGTGGGACTCATCCGCACGCCGTGCTTGCGACTCGTAATGCATAGGTCGGAGTCGGTCCCTTCCTTACATGAAGAGAAAGCTGACCCTGAACAGCGCTGGGTGACGGCAGATGCGCGGAGTACTACACGACGGCGAATCCGGCGACCAGCCGGAATCAATCTCAACTCGGCCGCCGGTGACCGGCGCTGCACTTGCGCTCGATGGCCTAAAGGACAGCCAACCTGCCGAGGACCTAGACCGCTTCTGGCTCCCACCGCCTCCAGCAGGACTGCTCGGCGGCGAGGAGCTGATCAGCCGGCTTCGACGCGCCTACATGTGCTTTGCCATCCCGAGGACTAAGGCTGAGGGCATTGCTTGCGTGGCTTGAAAAACACATTCATCACGGCCAGCGCAATCAATCCCGCAGCGCGGAGTCAATGGTGTCCTCGACCGTGGGATCGGTGAAGGCGAAGCCGTCACTGGTCAGCCGCTTCGGAACGACATACATGTCTCCCGTGATCTGCTCCGCTAGCTCGCCGAGGGCGGCGCGGATAGCTACGGTCGGCACTCGCAGGAACCGTGGTCGGTGTAACGCCGCCGCGAGGGCGTCGGTGAACTCAGCATTAGTTGTGCGCTGCGGCAGAGTCAGGTTGTACGGGCCCGCGGCATGCTCGCTGGTCGCGGCCCACCGGACGACCGCGAGATAGTCGCGGAGGCTGATCATGGGCATCCGCTGGCTGCCGTCGCCGATCGTGGCGCCAAGTCCGCACGACCAGGCGAGCCTCATCAACCGAAATGGTCCGCCACTGGAGTCCATGACCGGGCTGGTGCGGATGATCACGACGCGTACGCCGGCGTCGGCTGCAACCTGTGTTGCTGCCTCCCACTCCGTCGTCAGCTGAGCCAGGTAATCCGCAGCAGCAGGAGAATCTTCGGTGTGCGGCTCAGCGCCGGCCGTCGTGCCGTACCGGGCAACACCGCTTGCTTGGATGAGGGTGAGGTTGCGGCCGGCTCCATGCGCCGCGAGACCTCGGGAAATCGTGCTCGTACTGTTGACCCGCGAGGCGAGAATCTGCTCGCGACGCGACTTGGTCCAGGGTCGGGGCGCGACGGGTACCCCGCCAAGATTGACTACGACATCGACACCTTCGAAGGACGACGGGTCCAGCTCACCTGCACGAGGGTCCCAACCGAACTCGGTCGACGTCGCGGGCTTCCGGCGTACCAAACGGACCACTTCGTGACCCTCGCTAGCGAGCCGCACTCTGATCGCGGTGCCCAGAAAGCCCGAAGCGCCCGCCAACAACCACTTCATGTGAGTAGTTCGCCAAAGTCGAGCGATCGGATGCAGAGCCCTGCGCCGAAGTCTTCTTTCGGGCGTCTTCGAGGGGCGCGTACTGTCAGCGGCGGCGCCGCACGCCGAGGTCGGCGAGCACGGCCGCAGCCGCACGCTCACCCGATACCAGCGCGCCCTGGATTGAGCTCGTGTCGCGATAGTCGCCGCAGATATAGAGGTCGCCGTGCCGGACCGGTTTGCGGAAATCGTGCGGTGCCGGCATCGCAGGCAGGCCCCTGGGGATGTCGTACGTTGCGACGTGCTCCCACTCGCCGGTCGCGGTGTCGTAAAGGGCGGCCAGCCGTTCGCGCACCGCGTTCTCGTCGAACGACGCCTGCCGACCGTGCACCAACGAGGTCGCGACGAGCGCCCGGCCGTCCGGGGCGTACGACGGGGCCGCCGCCGTGACCACCACCGTGTTGTTGATGGGACCGTCGTCGGTATCCAGCAGCAACGTGGGCGTGGCCAGCGGTGCCTCCGGTGCGGCGTGGTAGATGGTCGTTACGCCCTTCCACTCGTTGCGCCCCAACGCACCACCGAGCAGCTCGTCGGCGCTGTCCGCATCGGTCGCCACGACCACCGCGCGGGATTCGACGGTGCCGGCGTCCGTGCTGACCCGGCGCGCATCGGCCTTTCGGACCGGGAGGTTGATGTGGATGCTGCCGGCCGGGAGCCGTGCGGCGATCTGCTCGGCGAGCTGCTGCATGCCGCTGCCCGGCACCACCGACGAGCCGCGCACGAACATCCGCAGCATCAGATCCACGAAGCGAGAGGATGTGGTCAGCTCTTCCTCAAGCACGACTCCGCTGAAGAACGGCCGCAGCAACCTGTCGACCACCGGACCGGTCATACCGCGGCGGGCCCAGTGCTCGGTCGCCGGCAGATCCGACCGGCCCTTTACCCGCGTCGCGGGCAGGCCCGCGGTCGCCCCGGCGTACGCCGCGAGCGCGGCCTTGCTCCGGAGCCCGCCAATCGGCGCGGTGATCGCACGGGGTAGCGCCAGGAGTTCCCGGCGCGGATCGCCGATCCGGACCCGGCGGTCGTCTACGTATAGCAGCGCCGCGCGGTCGAACTCACGCAACTCCAGCGCGTCGAGGTCGAGAATCCGGCGCGCGGCCGGGTAGGCGGTGTTCAGCACCTGGAAACCGCGGTCGAGCAGGAAGCCGTCGACCCGGTCTGTCCGCACCCGGCCGCCGACGCCGTCGGACGCCTCGAAAACGACAACATCCAGGTCCGCTCGGGCAAGCCGGTCCGCGGCCGTGAGGTCGGCCAGGCCGGCGCCCACGACGGCGACGTCGCAGGGGCCGGGCGATTCACTCATAAGGAACTCCTCGAAGTCGCGTTCGGGACATGCTCTCTTCCAAGCTGCCACGCCTCGGCCACCAGACCTGAATTCCGGTTGGGCTCGCCAGCGTCCTTTGGTGCATCAGCCGGTTCTTGAGCCTCGTCAACACTGCAGGTCCGTGTGAGAGAGCAGACTCCAGTTAGTTCCGGGTTTTCAAGCCGCCCACTAACTGTGGACGTCATAGTGAGCCACTGTTGGCCCCGCAGAAACACCCGTCAAGCGCCTGCTAGCCAGCATTCGATCTTCGCGAGCGACGCATCACGAGGTAGTCCAGTGGGTGACGGTAGCTAACGGCATCCGTTGGGTGCCTTGTGTGGCTTGCTAGCTGGCGATGGCTGCGTCGTGGTGTTTGGGGACACGTCCGGGGACACGGCAGCATCGGTCTCGAACTACTACCTCGCCGGCCAGAACGGGGTACCGGGCCAGTCGTCCTCCAGGTCGAAATAGGGCCCAGGGAGCTGACTAGCGGGTAGTTCCTCAAGGCCATCATCGGATGTGACCCGTGCGCTGCCCAGGCAGGCACCGGTGTCGCTGCCCTTGGTCCGTCCGGGTGAAGCCATAGCTCCGGGGCGCGCCGCGCTGCCACCCAAGGAGCTTGGTCGTGGCCAATACAGCTCGATAGTGTCAGTACTGAGCCCATGGATGCCTGCAATGCGCTCGCGGCGCCGAGTGAGGGTGTCCGGCGCGAGCATGTCAATGGCGTAGGCGTTGCGCAGAGCCATGGCTTGCGCGTCCTCAGCGTTCTGGACTAGGTAGCTCGCGGCCCTGAGCGGGAGGTCGCCTAACCTGCTTACAGTCCCGGGGTGGCAAGTCCGAGGAGTTGCATGAGCCTCGGAGGCCTCGTCGCCTCGCGGTTGATGTCGAAACTGTCCGGTCTGCACCGCTCGCCCCACCCCCTGTAACTCGGGTACGGACACGACCCCACTCCCACCCACTCGCTACCGCAGTCACGACGCCCCACCTGGCCTCACAGCTCAGACAACCAAGAGCTTCTCAGCCAGGCTCGGCTGGCGGGACGGTAACGGCTCCCATGTACGCGGCGACACTGCACGCGCAGCCGTGCAGGTTACGCGGCATTGGTGCCATGCTCCAGGTCGTCCCGGCGGCTCGCCGTCACAGCATCCAGCCTCTCCGACCACTCCTGGTCAGTCCTGGCGAGCCCAACACCCGGTTAGAGCTCAGCCCGAGGTCGCGGAGCACCGTCCGGAACGGCTGGCCCGCGTAGATAGCCTCAAGGAGCTGGAGCCGCACCTCGACGTGCAGGCGTCATGCCAGAGTCTCATTATGTTCTATGTGAACCGGCGTCCGTTGCATGATCTTTCCCTCGACCTCCTGCAAGATGCTCTATGGCAGGAGAAATACTGGGGAGCCGATTGAGATGCTTGAGGCAGGCCAAATACGACGAGTTCGATGCGCTGCCTTTATCGTCTTGACATATTGAATAGCTAACCGGGCACAGTAGCGCAGCGGCGCCCATTTCTAGCCATACTCTGTCCGGTCCGACGAGGCCAAATAACACTGCGACCCAGCCGCCTAGGCTCGGCCCCGCCGGCGATATCGCCCGGCTGAGGCGGTACCTCCGCCTGCGCCACCGCCGAACGCCATGACCACTCCCAGCATGAAGCCGAAGTCGTACCAGTTGCCGTTG
>JAJTCL010000195.1 GCA_021323255.1 Propionibacteriaceae bacterium
CAGCCTGGCGAAGCGACCATCAGCCTTCGGTGCTTCGCTGTCGTCCGGAACGTCCTGACGGACGTGGGGAAGGTCCGGAGCCACAGCTTTCCTATCCTTGTGTGCTGTGCGAGCCGTCGCGCTCGCAGAGCAATCCAATGTTTGGTTGGCAGCTCTGGCAACGACCGAAACGCCTAAACCGACATTTCGTCACAGATCAGATATGAAGTCTCACGTCACACTTGAGTAATCTGAGCAACTTTGTGATGTTTCTGTGACTCGTGTGACTTTCATCTACCCTCAGGTGCGTACCGCTATGAAGTGTTTCCCTCAGAATCTGACGCCAGTTTCTCCGACACGCCGTCCTCTTCGGCGTGTTGAGGACCTGGCGTCAGTTTTGCGGGGAATCGCGAGCGAGAGTTCAAATCAGACGCGGAGATATCGCCTGGTCGTCACCAAAGTCGGGATCACGGCCAGTACCACTCCGACCACCGCCACACCGAGCATGGCCAGAAGTGTCTGTTCCCACCCGATCCACGCTATGAATCGGATCGAGTTCTGCGCTCCCCGAATGATCCAGAAGTAGACACCGGCCGCCATGGTGATGCAGGCGAGGGCCACTCCGATCAGTGCTGAGATCACCGCTTCCAACAAGAACGGCACGGTGATGTAGAAGTTGCTCGCGCCGACCAGACGCATGATCCCAATCTCACGTCGCCGGGCGAAGGTCGCCAATCGGATCGTATTGCCGATCTGCAGTGCCGAGGCGAGCAGCAGCAGCGCCGAGGCGCCAGCGGTCGACCACTGCAGCACATTCAGCGCTCGGAAGAACGGATCCAGCAACTGGTGCAGGTCCTGCACCTTCTGAACTCCCTTGAGCCCGACCACCGAGCTCACCACACCCTGGTACTCCTCAGGATTCTTGAGCTTGACGCGGAACGATTCCTGCATCTGGTCGACGCTGAGCGAGTCCTGGATCGGGCTGCCCTCGTATGCTCTCTGGAACTCCGCGTAAGCGTCTTGCTTGGTCTCGAAGTAGATTCCACCGGGAGCGACCTCCGGGTTGGCCTCTAGGGTGCGACGGATCTCGTCCTTCTGACCCTGGGTGACATCTTGACCCGGATCACACTGGTCGCCGCGGGTGTCTTTAGCGCAGAGGAAGATCGAAATCTCGATCTTGTCATACCACTTGCCCTTCATCAGGTCGACCTGCTGGCTCGCCAGCAGTCCAGCGCCAAACAGCGACAGGGAGACCCACATGGTCATGATGACCGCCAAGGTCATCGTGAGGTTTTGCCGAAGCCCGGCGCGGGTCTCGGACAAGATGTGGCGGAAACGCATCAAATATCCCCAATTGCTCGGCTGGCGGCGATCGTTAGGTCGCGCGTCACGGCACGACTTCGTTCAGGCACTTTGTTCATTACGCAGGACTCACTGGTAGCCGTACACGCCTCTGCTCTGGTCTCTGACGACTTCACCGTCATCCAGTTCGATCACCCGTTTGCGCATCTGGTCCACGATGGTCGAGTCGTGTGTCGCCATCAGGACTGTTGTGTCGGCGCGGTTGATCCGATCGAGCAGCTTCATGATGCCGACGCTGGTGGCAGGGTCGAGGTTTCCGGTCGGCTCATCAGCGATCAGGATCATGGGCCGGTTGACGAAGGCACGCGCGATGGCGACGCGCTGTTGCTCGCCCCCAGACAGTTCCTCGGGCAGCCTTTCGCCCTTTCCCCCAAGACCGACGAGCTCCAGGACCTCTGGGACCACGCGACTGATGGTTGAGGCCGGTTTGCCGATGACTTGAAGGGCGAAGGCAACATTGTCGGTCACGGTCTTGTTCGGCAGCAGCCTGAAATCCTGGAAGACGGTGCCGATCTGCCGACGCATTGCCGGGATCTTCCAGCTGTGCAGCTTGTTGAGCTCACGGCCGGCAACGAACACTTTGCCCTTGCTTGCCCGCTGTTCCCGCAAGATCAGTCTGAGGAAGGTCGACTTGCCGGAACCGGAGGCCCCAACCAGGAAGACGAACTCCCCTTTTTCGATATCGACATTGATGTTCTCAAGTGCTGCGCGACGCTGGCCGTCGTAGGTCTTGGATACATTCTCAAAACGAATCACGGTGTATTGCTTCCCCCGAGATAGACAGCTCCAACGCCCTGCGGACGTCAGACGGCCAGCACGAGTCTAAGTGAGGCTCATGTCAATGGCATCGGTCACCGGGCTGAGCCCGTTATTCGGATACCCGCTGCAGGCCCCAGATTCATCTCGACGACGCCTCTCGGGTCCTGCGCCAGCGAATTCCGGACTCGATGAAGCCATCGATATCGCCATCGAATACGGCGTCGGGCGAGGAGACCTCATATTCAGTGCGCAGGTCCTTCACCATCTGGTACGGGTGCAGCACGTACGACCGCATCTGGGAGCCCCAGCTGTTGCCGCCATCGCCCTTAAGGGCATTGAGCTGTGCCTCGCGGTCCTGTCGCGCGCGCTCCAGCAGACGTGATTGCAACACGCGCAGCGCAGCTGCCTTGTTCTGCAGTTGGGACTTCTCGTTCTGGCAGGAGACCACGATTCCGGTCGGTAGGTGGGTGATGCGCACGGCGGAGTCGGTGGTGTTGACGCTTTGCCCGCCCGGCCCCGAGGAACGAAACACATCAATGCGCAGATCACTCTCGGGGATGTCGATGTGATCGGTTGCCTCGGTCACCGGCAGCACTTCCACGCCGGCGAATGAGGTTTGGCGGCGCCCCTGATTGTCGAAGGGCGAGATCCGCACCAGCCGGTGCGTGCCCTGCTCTGCGGAGAGGGTCCCGTACGCGAAGGGTGATTTTACCTGGAAAGTGGCGGACTTGATGCCCGCCTCCTCGGCGTAGGAGGTGTCGTAGACCTCGGTCGGGAAACGATGGCGTTCCGCCCAGCGCAGGTACATCCGCAACAGCATCGAAGCGAAGTCAGCTGCGTCGATGCCGCCGGCCTCAGAGCGAATCGTGATGAGCGCCTCTCGCTCGTCGTACTCACCGGATAGCAGCGTCCTCACCTCGAGTGCCTCCACCGCCTTCTGCAGCGAGCCGAGCGCGTCCGCCGCCTCGGCGAGGCTGGCCTCATCTCCCTCTTCCTGGCCGAGCTCGACCAGAACAGCGAGATCGTCCAGCTGAGATCGCAGCCCGACCACTTTGTCGACTTCGCCCTGCAAGACCGACAGCCGCGACGTCACCCGCTGTGCATGGTCCGGTTTGTCCCACAGATCGGGAGCGGCCACTTGCTGCTCCAGCTCGGCGATCTCAACACGCTTGCGATCGGGGTCGATGACAGCCTCAATCGAGCTCAAAGCCTTGTCAAGGTCAGCGAGTGCGACGGCGAAGTCGGGTCCGGCCACGATGATCCACTCTACGTGGACACCCTATCTGGGCTAATATCGTCAACTAAGGTTGACGGACATGGAGGCCTGGACGTGGAGATGGAGCAGGTGGCCAAACTCGTGCTGGCAACCGGCGGCGAGGATCCTCGGGCAGCACTGAGCGCAGCGACCGAACTGCGTCGCGCCGCTAGCCGCCTGGAAGCTGGGGTGGTACGCCGCGCCCGGATAGCCGGCTGGTCCTGGGCCGAAATCGCAGCGGTACTTGGTGTGTCCAAACAGGCGGTACACAGAAAATACGGGCGGTCGTGACAGCCGGCCCGCAGGCAACGCAAAGCCGGCTCTTCCAGAGGACAATCGATGCCCTCGGCCGCCGCCATGTCGGAGCTGTGGCGGCCATCCTCGAGGGGCCAAATGGTGAGCCTTTCGTTGCGGGGATCGGCAGGTTGCGGGCGGCCGGCGGCCCTGCTCCGGACGCCGATACTACGTTCGAGATCGGCTCCATCACCAAGACTTTCACCGCCCTGGCACTCGCCCAGACCGTGGTCGCCGGACGGCTGTCGCTCGACACACGCGTTCGCGGGCTGCTGCCAGCGGGTGGGGCCGTCCCATCCCGGAATGGTGTCGATATCACCGTGGAGCACCTGGCGCGGCACACTTCAGGCCTGCCGCGCTCGCCGCAACGTCTAAGTCTGCGGGCCGTCTGGGCCGCCGGTACGCGGGGAGAGGATCCGTACGCGCCGATCAGCACGCCGGTCCTGCTCAAGGAGCTGAGCCGGACAAGATTGCGCAGGACCCCTGGTCAGCCGCGCATTCGCTATTCCAACTTCGGCGCGGGCCTCCTCGGACTGGCATTGACCAACGTGTACGACAAGGCGACCTATCACGAGATGATCGAGGAGGTGGTGCTCCGTCCGCTCGGTCTTGTGGCCACCACCTCAGGGGGCGAGACCCAGGCGGCAGGGCACGCGTTCCGCCGCCGACCGGCACCGAACTGGCACCTTGACGGGCTGGCCGGGGCAGGCGCACTACGCTCGACGGCTCGAGATCTGCTGAGCTATCTGCGCGCGCAGCTGGAACCTGACCGCACTCCGCTGGCCGAGGCGATCCGCCTGACCCATGTGCTACTCAAGCCGGCAGCCCGGATGACCGTGGGTCTGGGCTGGATGTGTAGTTCCAGCCGCGCAGGCCGGATGTTCTGGCACAACGGGGGCACCGGCGGGTTTCGCAGCTTCGCAGGCTTTTTGCCAGATCATGGTGCGGCCGCCGTGGTACTGGTCAACGATCAACGAAGCCCCGACCGGGCAGCGATGCGGCTGCTGCTCGATGACCTGAGGCCGCACCGTCCTCCCGGCTGACCCCGACGCGGGCGGCCTGGTCGAGTTTGGCGCCTGGTTATACCGGCTCAGTGCCCTGGTCGGAATCCTCAGCCCGCAGTTCCTCAATCCGAACGAACCGCTCCTCGCTGACTTGGCGGCGGGGCGGCCAATCGCTGACCCAGATCACAACGAACGCTGCAAGCGAGCAGGCCAACGCCAGCACGGGTCCCAGCACGAAGAGCCACACCACAACACAACCGACAAGGTCCAGTAGCAACACCGCGAGTGCAGCGCGCTTACTGAGCTGCCCGTGGCGAGCACGCCAAGCGGCGTAAGCGATCCAAGGCAGCATCGCGGAGAGGATGGCCACCCAGGCGAAGGCCGACATTCCGTGGGTGAACGCACCAGAGGCGAGACGAACCATGCCGATCAGACCGACCAGGCCCGTCAAACCACCAAGGGCCATAGCCAGGTTCTTGTTCAGCATTCCTACTCCACCGGCCGGTCAGGAGAATTGGTCGAGCCAGCACCGACACCCTAGTCTTGTCGGCCGCCTGCACCCCCGCAGCGACCCGCGAGCTCTACCAGCTTTGTAAGAGCATTTCCATTGCGGCCGCGCCCGCATGATGGGGCTCCACCAGAGGAAATAGACTGTCGCGGCGACCGGGAGCATAGCTCAGTTGGTTAGAGCACTTGCCTTACAAGCAAGGGGTCAGCAGTTCGAGTCTGCTTGCTCCCACCATCGAAGCCCCTAGTGAGAGGCCAGTTTTCGAACACGTGTGGACCAGTGGTTGGCCGATCGGCTCGGTTTGACCACCATTTATGACCACCTTTTGTCACCGAGCGCCTCCGACAGACGGGCGAGCGCGTCGCGCGACACATCCGGGGAGACGTGGCCGTAGATGTCTCCGGTGATGCCAATACTCGCGTGTCCCAGCACCTCAGAGACGACCTTGAGCGGCACACCGTTGACCAGCATCACCGCGGCCGCAGAGTGGCGCAGCGTATGCAAACCGATGTCGGGCAGGCCCACTTGCCTTGCGGCCGCCTGGAGGGCCCGCAGGG
>JAJTCL010000482.1 GCA_021323255.1 Propionibacteriaceae bacterium
GAGGAGTATGAGGCATTCGACCGTCCACGCGGTCGCAGCAGGCCCCGTACCAAGGACCGACCCGACTACACCGGTGCTGAGATCGGCATGGTGATCACTGTTGATCGAGGTCGTTACCGGGTGCTGATCTCTGAGCGGGAAGTGTCGGCCACCAAGGCACGTCAGCTCGGTCGGACGGGCGTGATCGTGGGCGATCGAGTTCGAGTGGTTGGCGACACGTCTGGCGAGGATGGCACCCTGGCGCGCATTGTTCAGGTCGAGGAGCGGGAAACGGTGTTGCGGCGAACGGCCGATGACGACGACCCGTACGAGCGACCAATCGTGGCCAATGCAGATCAACTCGTCATCGTCACGGCACTCGCCGATCCGCCGCCGCGTACCGGGATGATCGACCGCATCCTTGTTGCCGGTTACGCCGCCGGCATCCAGCCGCTGCTCTGCCTCACCAAGGCCGATCTTGCCTCACCGGCCGTGCTCATCGCAGAGTACGAGCCACTCGGGGTCCCTGTGGAAGTGATGTCCCCCAGCGCCGACCTTGATCGACTACGCGCGAGGCTGCACAGGCGCCGCAGTGTCTTCGTCGGTCACTCCGGAGTTGGGAAGTCGACGCTGGTCAATGCCTTGATCCCCGGTGCGGATCGCGCGATCGGTGCGGTGAACGTGGTTACCGGAAGGGGTCGGCACATCTCCTCGTCAGCGATCGCGCTCCGGCTGCCGGACTCGACCAACTCCTGGGTGATCGACACGCCCGGCGTACGCTCCTTCGGCCTCAGCCATGTCAGCCGTGACCGGATTATCGCCGCGTTCGACGACCTGCGAACCATCGCTGAAGATTGTCCACGCGGTTGCCGCCACGATGACGCAGCGCCGGAGTGCGCGTTGGACGCTGCTGTCTCCAACGGCGATCTCTCGCCGTCCCGGCTTGAGTCTTTCCGCCGGATGCTGGGCTCCGGCCAGTAGCGTAGGGCACATGCCCGTCCCCGACACCGCGACAACAGGGCCTAATGATGCGCTCCACCGCCGGTTGACCGACGACCTCAGGCTGGCCCATCTGCTCGCCGACGACGCCGACTCGATCACGATGAGCCGGTTCAGGTCGCTCGACCTGCATGTCACTGCCAAGCCCGATCTGACGCCGGTATCCGACGCTGATACTGCGGCGGAGCAGGCCATCCGCCGCACCCTCAGCCGTGCGCGACCACGCGATGCGGTACACGGGGAGGAGATGGGCGACACCGGCTGGGGGCCGCGTCGTTGGGTGATTGATCCGATCGACGGGACGAAGAACTTCGTCCGTGGCGTGCCGGTATGGGCGACGCTGATTGCCTTGATGATCGGCGACAAGCCAGTGGTTGGTGTAGTGAGCGCACCCGCTTTGGGCCGCCGCTGGTGGGCGAGTCTGGACGGCGGGGCGTACGCCGGGTGGGTCGAGTCCCACCAAGGCCAGCAGTTCGTCGACCTGCTGCGACAGTGCTGGCGCACTCGCGCCTATGGCGACTTCTGGTCCTACATGCTGCTCGCCGAGGGTGGCGTCGACATCGCCTGTGAGCCCGTGTTGGAGCTGCACGACATGGCAGCGTGCTCGATCATCGTCACTGAGGCCGGCGGCAGCTTCACTGATCTGGATGGCCGTCCCGGACCGCTGGGAAACGGTGGCTATGCCACCAATGGCCTGCTCCACACTGCCGTGCTGACCCAGCTTGCCCTCAGCACGGACGACGCCACAGATGATCATGGCGGCTGAGACGGTTCGGCCGGATTGATCGATGCCATTCTGGCCGCCGATCACACTTACGGCGTGCTGAGACAGAATGACGCCCATGGACCTGACGCATCGCTTCAGCGTGCCCGCCGGTGTGCACGAAGCTTGGAACGTTTTCAACAACGTGGAGCAACTCGCCTCCTGCTTCCCGGGCGCCACGATCACCGAGGTGGCGGGCGATGAATTCAGCGGCAAGCTGAAGGTCAAGCTGGGTCCCAGCCCACTGGTCTACAACGGCTCGGGCCGGTACCTGGAACGCAACGAGTCTGAGCGCCGGGTGGTGATCGAGGCAATAGGCGAGGAGCGGCGGCGAAACGGCGACGCCAACGTCACGGTCTCCGCCTCATTCATCAAGAACGGTGAACAGACCGAGGTGCACCTACGGACAGAGCTGGTGATCAACGGGAAGCCGGCCCACTTTGGCCAACAAGTGATCGCCGACGTCAGCGAGAGACTGCTCGAGCAGTTCGTGAGCTGCCTTTCAGAGAATTTTGCTGGCGGCCTCGGCGCAGGTCCCGAGGACTTTCTCACTGGGGGCGTGGCTGCTGAGGCTGTCGCTGGATTCGATGAGGCCGACAATGAGCGGACCATTGAGCTCGAGCCGGTGCCGGCCGCGGTCGAGGAAGCAGCCAGCCCCGTTGCCGACCCCCCGGGGTCAGGCTCGCAACCGGGACCCGCCGCGGCTGCGGGGGTTGCTGACTCCACCCCACCTGTGTCCGAACCGCCTCGCCACACCACTCCTCGGGACGACACTCAGCAAGTCGCCCTGAATGTCATCGGCTCTGTGGTACCGGTTCTGCTGAAGCGCGTCGGCCCGGCTCTCGCCCTGCTCGCCCTGCTGGTATTTGTCGTGATCAAGATCATTCGACGCAAATCCTGAGTCCACTGGTGGACAGTCGGCGGTACGCGGTGACGGTCTGCGTCCTGATCCGTCGCGGCGACACCTGGTTGTTGGTGCTGCGGGCTCCAGATGTCGCGTACGCACCGAACATGATCGGACTGATCGGCGGCCATGTTGAGGTCACCGAGCC
>JAJTCL010000196.1 GCA_021323255.1 Propionibacteriaceae bacterium
TTCATAATTCACACTAGCGGATAGTCCTCATCGAACTGGCTGTGAGCAGGTGCACCTCCGGCTGATGCAAGCGATGGTGATCGAATGAAGCGGGTGCTGCTCACGGGCATGTCGGGCGTTGGCAAGTCGGTGTTGCTTGAAGAACTGGCCGCCCGCGGCTACAAGGCCGTCGACACCGACTATGGTGGGTTGTCTGAAATGGTGAGCGTCCCCGCCAACGAGCCAACCGGCCTCGATCCCGGGCACGACTGGGTTTGGCGAGAAGACCGCATCCACGACCTCCTGTCCACGGCCGACGCCGACGTGCTCTTCCTCGGCGGCTGCTCCCCGAACCAGGGGAGGTTCTACCCGCTCTTCGACCACATCATCCTGCTGACCGCGCCCGCCCCCGTGATCGTCGAGCGGTTGGCCACGAGGACGACGAATCCATATGGGAAACGCCCAGCGGAGGTCGCTCGCGTGCTGGGTCTCATCCAGACCATCGAGCCGCTGCTGCGAAGAGGCGCTGGGCACGTGGTCGATACCAGCGATCCCCTCGACCAGGTGGTCACCCAAGTGCTCCGGCTCGTGGGCGAGCACGCGTAGCGAACAGGCGTAATCGACCGTAGCGTGCCATCCCACTGACCGCTCAACAAACCTACCTAATTATGAAACCGGTTCCCCATAGGGGCATGGCCACTTGTTGAAAAACTCCCTGGGAGCCTGCGACCGGTCCCAAGAGGCAGCCTTGTGCGCCGCCGATACGAGAAGAACCTTGGCAAAGCTGGGCATTTGGACCCGCGTGGGTCTCCTTCTCGGACACCGGTCTGCTTTTTTCAACAGGCTGGGCCATCACCGGAACCATCGCGCACCTCTCGACCGCACAGCGTCGTTCAGCACTTGCCGGTGCGCCGTCGATCCCACCCCGCCGGGTAGGTTCGACCCACCTGCGGGCATGGGTCCAAGTCCGAAAGGCATCCATACACTGAAATCAGGAGTTTGCGAGCCACGCGAGACAGTGAAGGAGTTTCGAGCTATGACCACGACACCATCCCGGCTTCTCGCCGCCACCGTCCCATTCCTGCTCGTCGCGCTGCTGCTCCAAGCAGTCCCCAGTAGCGCGCAAGACGCGACGCCTCCAGCCGCGGGCGATCCGTGCCTGGCTGCGGTCGGCGCCGAGAGTCCGTGGCCGATGGATCCGAGCATGATGCTGACACCCGGTGCAATGGGGCCGGGAATGATGACCCCGGGGCCGATGGGACCTGGCATGATGGGGGATGTTGAGCTGATGGTCGCGACTATGTTTCTGGCCCATGACCGCGTCGACGCTACCCTGGCCCAAGCGGCGCTGACCCGCCTGGATGACCCCGAACTCCAGCAACTCGCCGACGAGGTGGTCCAGGCCCGCACGAGCGAGAGCGATCGGCTCCAAGCGTGGCGAGAGAACTCGTACCCGGGCGCAGAAACAATGCTCCTGGACCAGATGATGACCATGATGGCCGGGATGATGGGGCCGATGGGGCCGGTGATGCAGGGAACCCCATGGCCAGGGATGGGGCAGATGCCCGGCATGATGATCGGCAACCCCATAGCAGCGCTTTGCGCGGCGTCCGGATCCGTCGATCGCCACTTCGTCGAGACCCTGAGCGCCCGCGACCAGATAGTGCTCGCGATGGCCGGGATGATGCAGCCGACGCTCAATGACCCCGTCCTTCAGCAATTTGTTCAAGACGTCGTCACTAGCCGGCAGCAGGAGTTGGATCAGCTTCAAGGATGGCTGCAGGGAGCGCCCGCTCCGGCCCCAGCCGGAACTCCCGCAGCCGCCGACGGTGTCGGTGCGACTGTCGAGTCGTATGACATCTACTTCGAACCGGCGGAGCTGACGATCCCGGCTGGGACCGAGGTTACCGTGACGCTGCCGAACGAGGGCGTAGCGCTGCACAATTTCTCGATCGACGAGCTCGGGATCAGCGTCGATATCGTGGCGGGCGAGACCAAGACGGTGACCATCAACGCTCCCGTGGGGTCGTACGAGTACTACTGCAATGTGCCCGGTCACAAGGCGGCCGGCATGCTTGGCACCCTCTCGGCTCAGGAGCCGTAACGCCGACGGTCTGTTCCAGAGAAGCGTCCAACCCAGGAGGGACGCTCTCATTAGCGGCCGAGCAGGTAGACCACGGCTAAGGAGAGCGCGGCAACCACCACCACGAGACCGGTGGCGAGCGCAATACCACGGCCTGCTGGTTGGAAGCGGGTGACCTCGATCTGGTCGCGTCCCCGGAAATAGCGGACACAGCCGATGAGCGCGATCAGGGTTCCGGCGACGATCAGCACCGCGGCAAAGTCGGAGACGGCCCGAATGCCGCTGACGAGGGTGCGATCGACTTCCATGAACTGAGCCGCGGCCAAGCCCAGCACAATCAGGCCGAGACCGGTCCGGAGCCAGGCCAGGAAGGTTCGCTCGTTGGCCAGGTGGGTCCGTGCTCGGCTGTCCGGATCGGCCCTTTGGTCGGCATCGAACTCGGCATCCCGCTCAGCTGTTCCGCGATCCGTGCGCCCTATTTGCATCGCTCCTCAGCGGTGACCATGGCTGCTGGCTCACGCTCATGCGTCGCTCCGAGACGCGCACAGACGCTAGTCGGTCGTCCCGTCCATCGCCGCCACCACTCGCCGCAACCGTTCTCCCGCTTCGCCGGCTACCGCCTGCAGCTCCGGGTTACCCCCCACGACGCCGAGCATTTGCGCCGGGTCGACAATCGAGACCATCGACCTGCCGACGTGCTCGTGAACGATTACGTTGCACGGCAGCAGCAGCCCAAGCTCATGCTCGGCCTGCAGCGCGCGGTGGGCGAGCTGGGGGTTACAGGCTCCGAGGATGACGTAGGGCTCGAAGTCGACGCCGAGCTTCTCCTGCAGCGTCTGCTTGACGTCAATCGTCGTCAGCACCCCGAACCCCTCGGATTTGAGCGCCGCGGTGGTCCGTTCGACCGCCTCGACGAACGGCACTGACAAAGTCGTGCTGAACCGATATTCATGATTCTCCTGGTTTCCTGTCATCGTTTCGCCTTCTCCGTTCGCATGAGGCTTCATCGTCTATGCGGCGGGATATCGAACCTTTCTCACGCCATCATGCCGCCGTTGCGCGCGATAAGATAGAGCCCGACCAGGGCGACCAACGCCGCAAACCCGCGTGAGAGCTTCCCCTCGTCGATCCGACCGGCAAAATGCCCTCCGAGTGAACCCCCAGCGAACCCACCGATGACGAAGAGGAGCGCCACCGCCAGGTCGAAGCCGCCCGTTCGGAGATGGGCGAGGACGCCGGCGCCCGAGTTGATGGCAATCACTACCAATGAGGTACCAACGGCCAGCCGCATCGGGAATCCAACCGCCAGCACCAGCGCCGGCACGATCAGGAAGCCCCCACCGACGCCGAAGAACCCGGTCATCGCGCCGACGCCCAGACCGGCCACCAGCACCGGTGGGTGCAGCCCACTCCTCGGGACATCCTGCACCGCCGTCAATGACGTTCGCCCGAAGGCCATCCGCGCCGCGACGACCAGCATCAGGATGCCAAAGAGGAAGAGCATCAGCGGACCCTCAACGCGCGCGTTCAGCCACGCCCCGGCGAAGGCACCGAGGACGCCCGCGCCGCCGAAGACGGCTGCCGTCGGCAGCGCCACTCGCCCAGCCCGAGCATGTGGGACGGCGCCGGAGAGCGCGGTGAGACCAACGATCACCAGTGAGGTAGCTGTCGCCGCGTGCACATCCTGGCCGATCACATAGACCAGGATGGGAACCGTCAGGATCGAACCACCGCCGCCCACCAGCCCGAGTAAAAGCCCGATGAGGGTGCCGAAGAAAATGGCCAGAACCACAGTCACGGCCCTACCGCTCCACCGGCAGGCCCGCGTCGCGCCAGGCGATCATGCCCCCGGCCAGACTCCGCGCGTCGCGGAAGCCCGCCCCTAGCAAGATCTCGGCAGCGTCCAGACTGCGGCGGCCGCTCCGGCAGATCGTCACCACCGGCCGTGCCGGGTCGAGTTCACCTTGACGGGCCGCGAGCTCCCCTAGCGGGATGAGGGCGGCCCCCGGCGCGTGACCCTCCGCCCACTCGTCCGGCTCCCGTACGTCGACCAGCTGCGTTTCGCCAGGATCCCACTCACGGAGGAACTGCTCGACCCTAACTTCAGCCGGTCCTGGTACAGGCTCCTGCGTTGTTGGCAGGTCGGCTGCTTCCCACGCGCTGATGCCCCCGGTCACGTTGACGAGGTTCGCCATGCCGCGCGCTTGGAGGACGCTCGCCGCGACACTCGATCGGTAGCCACTACCGCAGACGACGGCAACGTGCTGCGACGGCGAAATCGGCACTTCAGCGCCCTGAGCGATCTCACCCACGAACTGGTTCATCGCACCCGGAATATGGTCACTTGTCCACTCTGTCGCGTCGCGGACGTCGAGAACCACCAGCTCGTTGGGATGTTCCGCGAGGTAACTTGCCACGTCTCGGACCGTCATCTGCGGGAGCGTTACCAGCTCCCGTCCGCTCGCTCTCCATGCGTCGATGCCGCCCGCCAGGTAACCGGCCACCCGGTCCAGGCCGATCCGTCTCAGCTCCGTCCGCGCCTCGCCGAAGCGCTCGTCGTCGTCCAGGATGATGATCAGATCCCGGTCGTAGGGTGCCAGCCACCCGGCCCAGATGGCGAAGCTCGAACCGAGACCAACAGAGACAGCTCCCGGAACGTGGCCTGCCCCGAATGCCTCCGGTGAACGCGCGTCGATCACCAGCGCCCCCTCCGCCTGCCGCGCCGCGACTTCGTCTGGGGAGAGCGCGGACCCGTCTCGCAGCTCGCGTAGTAAGACTGGTCCGACCTTGTTGACCCGCTTCATCATCGGGTAGTAGGCCGGCGGCTGTGGCATCCCTTCCATCACCGTCTGGACAAACTCGTCCTTGCTACGAGCCTGGAAGGCGTAGTTGAAGCGCTTCTCCTGGCCGATCGTTGTCTGCGGCGCGTCGCCAATCTTCTTGCCGCAGGGGGAGCCGGCCGTGTGGCCCGGATAGACGACGACGTCATCCGGCAGGGTGCTCAGCCGGTTGACAACCGTGTCGTAGAGGTGCTCAACAAGTTCCTGGGTCTGCTCCGGTCCCAGCAGATCCGGCCGTCCGATCTCGCCAGCAAAGAGGACGTCGCCGGAGAAGAGCGCGATGAGCTCCGGACCCGCGTCCGGGTCAATCAGTAAGTAGCCCAGGTGCTCGGGAGTGTGACCCGGCGTCCAGAACGCCCGTAGTCGCAGGCGGCCGACCACCACCTCATCTCCGTCGTCGAGCGGGTGATGGGGGAATTTCTGCTCTCCTCGGCGACTAGCGTAGATGGTGGCGCCGGTGGCTGCTGCCAGCTCCCGCGCACCGCTGACGAAGTCGGCGTGGACGTGCGTCTCGAGGACGGCCTCGATCCGTAGGTCGCGCACCGCAGCCCATTCGAGGTAGGCGTCGGTGTCGCGTCGCGGATCGATGACGGCGGCAACCTTCGCCGCCTCGTCGACGACAAGGTAGGCCACCTGAGCCAATCCGGGGGTGTAGATGCGGTCGACGATCATGACCACGACTCCTGGCTGACGGGCGAATGTCGCATCGCGGAGGAAAATGGAGCGCTCTCCGGGGCCGTGCTTGAGAGCTGCCGGCGGGACGCCACGTCGCGAAGGACCGCGCCAAC
>JAJTCL010000197.1 GCA_021323255.1 Propionibacteriaceae bacterium
TAGAAGACCAAGATCAATGGTGGCTGCCGGGCATCTTCCGCGATGTCACCGTGCTGAGCCGCCCACTGGGTGCAGTGGATGACGTCTGGCTGCATACCGAGTATGCGCCGGACGGTACGGGATCGATCGATCCGGAGATCATCGCATCGGAGCGGGCGTTCCCACTCGTGCTCGAGATTTCTGAGCTCGGCGTCGAGCAGCGCTTCACTGCGCGCAGCGAGATCACGGCCTTCTCGGTCGGAAAAGTCGAGCCGTGGAGTGCGGAAGGGCCGAGGCTTTACCAAGCACGCGTCAGCTCGCCGGGAGAGACGCTCACACTCCGGCTAGGTTTTCGGCGGGTCGAGATCAAGGGTGACATCTTCAGCGTCAACGGGAGGCAGCTGATCTTCCGTGGTGTGAACCGCCATGAAATCCACCCGGTCCAGGGCCGGATGTTCGACGAGCCGTATGCGCGAGCTGACATGATCATGATGAAGCGAGCAGGGGTCAACGCGATCCGGACCAGCCACTATCCGCCGCATCCGCGGGTTCTTGATCTTGCTGACGAGCTCGGCTTCTGGGTGATCGATGAATGCGACTATGAAACACACGGGTTTGTCGCCTGTGACTGGGTCGGAAACCCCAGCGATGATCCGCGCTGGACACCCGTCTGCCTGGACCGCATCGAGCGCACCGTCGAGCGGGACAAGAACCACCCATCAGTGATCATTTGGTCTCTCGGCAACGAGGCCGGCACCGGCAGCAACCTTGTCCAGATGGCCGATTGGGTGCGACGTCGCGATCCCGGCCGCCCGATTCACTACGAGGGCGACCACACGGGTGCCTACACCGACCTCTACTCGCGGATGTATCCGAACTATCTCGAGACCGAGGCCATTGGTGCGGAGAGTGGCTTCATTTCCTATCTCCATGAGCCCGCCGACGCCGAGCGGGTCCGCAGCAAACCCTTTGTGATGTGCGAATACGCGCATGCAATGGGCAACGGCCCAGGTGGCCTGCACCTCTACGACCAGCTGACCGAGCGCTATCCCCGGCTGCACGGCGGCTTTGTCTGGGAATGGCGTGATCATGGGCTGTTGACGCGTACTCCAGATGGCATCGAGTTCTACGGCTACGGCGGTGACTTCGGCGAGGTCGTGCATGACGGCAACTTCGTGATGGACGGGATGCTCTTGCCAGACGGTACGCCGACGCCCAGCCTCGCAGAGTTCACCAGGGTGAACCAGCCGATCCTGTTCGACTTCGATGGCCGTGTCGTCACGCTCCGCACTCGCTACCACACCCTTTCCACCGAGCACCTTCGCTTTGTCGCTGTCAAAGAGGTGGACGGGCATCCGGTCGCTGAGGTGACCATCGGGGTTCCTCCGATCCCACCAGGTCAACAGCGTGCGGTCAGGCTGCCTGTGGAGTTGACAAGGCCCGGCGACGGGGAGACCTGGCTGACGCTGCGAGCGGAGCTGGCGGAGTCCAGGCCGTGGGCCGATCGCGGCAATGAGGTGGCCTTGGGCCAGTTCGAGCTGACTGCTCCGGAAACGATCTCCCCGCTGCCGACCTGGCCTGCACCACCGGTCGTCAGGCCTTCGGAGCCCGTGATCACGCTGGGCGATGCCCAGTTCGACGCTCACACAGGTCGGCTGCTGCGGCTCTACGAAACAAACGTCGACGGTCCGCGGCTCGAGCTTTGGCGTGGCCCGACCGACAACGACCGCAGCAGTGCCCGAGGCTCCTTCGAGCTCAGCCGTCCGGAGGACACTGATGGCGAAGGCCTACCAGGCCCATCATCAGAACAACGCTGGCGTGATCGCGGCCTGGACCGGTTGGTGCACCGGCTGGTTCAGATCTCTTGCGACCATGATCAAGTGTGGGTGGCGGTACGAACATCGGCCGCGGGAAGCAACCGATTCGTTGACGTGACCTACCACTGGCGGTTGACCGACGGGCTTGCCCTGCTTGTCAACGTGGCACCCTCACCCGGGTGGGACTGCACCTGGCCGCGAGTGGGCGTACGGTTCGACCTGCCGCGCGAGCTCCGGCAGGTGAGCTGGTTCGGCACCGGCCCGAACGAGTCTTACCCAGACACGCAGCAAGGGGCACGAGTAGGCCGCTTCGCAGCTGACATCGACGAGCTCAATGTCGAGTACTCCCGGCCACAAGAGACCGGTCATCGCGGCGAGCTGCGCTCGCTGCTGCTCTCCGACGGAACGTCTGCAAGGTTGCGCATCACGACCTGGCCGAACCCGAGCAACCATCGCCCTGGCTTCACACTGAGCGCGTACACCCCGCAACAACTCGACCTAGCTCGCCATCCGTACGAGCTCGTCCCCGGCGAGCGGGTGTTGCTGTTCATCGATGACGCGGTACACGGAATCGGCTCACGTTCCTGTGGCGTAGACGTATTACCGGAGCACGCACTGTGGCCAGGTCAGCGGCAGTTCGGAATTCAGTTTCAGCAGCCGTAGCCGTCAGCCGGCGCTGAAGTAGGCGTTCTCCAGGTAGGTATTGAGTGCCTTTTCGGTCACGCGGAAGCTGCGGCCGAACTGCACAGCCTCGAGCTGGCCGGAATGTATGAGCCGATAGACCGACATCTTGGAGAGCCGGAGAATGCCGGCCACCTCAGCAACAGTGAGGAACTTGCCAGCCTGGAGATTGCTGGAGAGCGGCGTCACGCCCCCAGGCGCTGATTCCGCCGACTTCGATTCGTCGTTCATCGTGCGACTCTCAATCTGAACCCGTTCCGCACCGGCTTCCCCTCCGGTGTTCGTAGGTACTGAAGTGAGAATAGTGGCAAACGATGCTGCTGGTACAGCAGATACATAGGAAATTTCAGCGACACGCCGCCGTGGGAGTTGACGACGAGATGATTACCAACCTAGCGACCTGGATATGCGCTCACAGGCTCGGATCGATGCCCAGCTCAGGGAAAACTGCCTGTCGTGTTGCGAGAATCGCCTGATCGACGCGGCTCTGCGGCGTGACACCCTCATGGAACGGGCGGAAGCTGGCATCGGCCCCATCGGACATGGTGTGCGGCGCCGATTCCCCTCCCACCTCAGCTCGCCAACTCTCGGGTATTGGGGTATTCGGGTCGACCGGCTGACCGCTGACGATGCCAAGCAGATGTGTCCATGCCCGAGGCACCACATTGCGTACCGAATATCCCCCGCCGCCGGTGCACATCCAACGCCCGGCGCACAATTCGTCGGCCAAACTTGCCACTGCCAGATATGAGGCACGCTGACCGTCGACGGTGAGGTTGAGGTCGGCCAGCGGATCTTGTCTATGCGAGTCACAGCCGTGTTGGGTTACCAAGACAGTCGGCTTGTGTACGCGAAGAACCTGTGGCACCACGGCGTGAAACGCCCGAAGCCAATCCGCGTCCGTGCTGCCGGGCGGGAGTGCGACATTCACCGCCGTGCCTTCAGCTCCCCGCCCACCTATCTCGGTCGGAAAACCCGTGCCGGGGAACAGGTACGCAGGCGTCTCGTGCAGGCTGACAGTCATCACCCGCGGGTCTTCGTAGAAGATCGCTTGTACGCCGTCGCCATGGTGCACATCCACGTCGACATAGCCCACCCGCTCACAGCCGTTGTCCAGCAGCCAGCGGATGGCGAGGGCAACGTCGTTGTAAACGCAGAAGCCGCTCGTCGTGCTGGGCATCGCGTGATGCAAGCCTCCGCTGATGTTGCAGGCGCGCTGCGCATCGCCAGTCCAGACCCTGCGCGCCGCCTCGACACTTGCCATGGCGACCCAAGCGGCGATCTCGTGCATTCCGGGAAAGACCGGATTGTCGCTTGTGCCGAGTCCGTACCGCTGATTGGGCTCACCGAGCTGCACAGCCGCGATGTAGTCCGGAGTATGCACCGTCTGCAGCACCGCAAGATCGATCTCGGGTGGTGGCACGATCTGAAGCCGGTCCAGTACGCCGAGTTGGCGAGCCAGGGCAATGGTGTTGGTGACCCGACCCGGCGCCATCGGATGATCAGATCCGAAGTCGTATTTGGTCAGATCGTCCGAGAAGACGAGCAGCCCGGTCATCCGCGGCCCGTGCCCTGTTTGTCCTCTCGTGCGGCCGCAGCAAGGTCACGGCTGCGATCACGTGCGGCCTCCATGGCACGCAAGAAAGCCGCCCGTACCTTGTGATCTTCGAGCTCGCGTACGGCCGCAGCGGTGGTACCACCCGGCGAGGTGACGCGCTCTCGTAACACCGTGGGATGCTCACCGGTTTCACGCAGCAACTTGGCTGAGCCGAGCATGGTCTGCACCACCAGCTCTGTAGCGGTGTCACGCGGCAGTCCGAGATGTACGCCGGCTTCGATCATGGCTTCCACTACGAAGAAGAGATAGGCCGGACCAGTGCCTGAAATCGCCGTAACGGCGTCCTGGTAACGCTCCGGCACCGTGATCACGCGACCCGTAGCCGACAAGATCTGCGTCACGCGATCGAGGTGATCTTGGTTGCTGTGCGAACCCGGGGAGATTGCGGCCATCCCCTCGTCCACCTGCGCCGGAGTATTCGGCATCACCCGCACCACGGCGACCCCTTCTGGCAGGCGGGACTCGATGAAGGCCGTTTCGACTCCGGCGGCGAGTGACACCACCAGCGCGCCTGGCTTGATCGACTGCGAGATCTCATTGAGCAGGTCGTTCATGTCTTGCGGCTTGACGACCAAGATCACCGTCTCCGCCTCGGCCACCGCCTCGGTGTTCTCGAGCATTTTGATTCCATATCTGGTCGTCAGCTCAAGCTGTCGCTCCAGCCTGCGGTCAGTGGCGACGATTTGATCGGCATGCCAGCCGGCTCGGAGCAGACCGGAGAGTACCGTCTCGCCCATCACACCCGCGCCCAAGATGGCCAGCGGATGCGAACTCGTGGCTGAAGTCTGTGACGTCACAGAGTTCCAGCCCGCCCACCGGCGACCAGCTGGCTGCTGACCAGCTCAGCGATCTGCACGGCGTTCAGCGCTGCGCCCTTACGCAGATTGTCGCTCGAGATGAACATGATCAGACCCTTGCCTGCAGGCACAGCTTGGTCAGCTCTGATCCGACCGACGAAACTCGGATCTTGACCAGCGGCATCCAGTGGCGTCGGTACCTCCATCAGCTGGACACCCGGGGCGCGTGCGAGCAGCTCAGTCGCCTGATCCGGACTGAGATCCTCGGCGAACTCTGCGTGCAGGGCGAGCGAATGCCCGGTAAAGACCGGAACCCGGACACAGGTGGCAGAGACGCGAAGATCGGGAATGTGCAAGATCTTCCGCGACTCATTGCGAAACTTCTGCTCCTCATCGGTCTCGCCCGTGCCGTCCTCGACGAACGAGCCGGCCTGCGGCAGGACGTTGTAAGCGATGGCCTTGACGTAGGAGTTCGGCGCGGGGAAGTCAACCGCGTGGCCGTCGTGGGTGAGCTCGCTTGCCCGATCCCCGACGGCCTTGATTTGACCATCGAGCTCCTCGACGCCTACCCCACCTGATCCTGAGACCGCTTGGTACGTCGCGACCTGGAGGCGTACCAGACCGGCGGCGCGGTGCAGGGGCGCGAGCACGGGCATGGCCGCCATCGTCGTGCAGTTGGGGTTGGCGATGATGCCCTTGGGCGGGCGAATCGCATCCTCTGGGTTGACCTCGGACACCACGAGCGGAACGTCCGGGTCCATCCGCCAGGCGGAGGAGTTGTCGATCACGATGGTGTCCTCCACGACGACCTGATCCTCACCCCACGGCAGGCGCTGGCCCGCCGAGCGAGACGAGGCGAAGAACCGCACCTCACTGATCGGAAACCGGCGCTCTTGAAGCAGCGTCCGCATCACGCCGCCCACCTGGCCCGTAGCCCCGAAGACCCCAACACGCATGTCGCCAAGCCT
>JAJTCL010000198.1 GCA_021323255.1 Propionibacteriaceae bacterium
AATCTGCCGCAGGCTGGAGACGATCAGCTTGATCGGAACCCAGAGGAACGCCAGCGATACGAGCGTGACCATGCCAGGGTCGACGTAGGCAGCCAGGTCAGCGCGGCCCGCCGCCACGAGTGCATAGGCAAAGAGGAATCCAATCAGCACCCCGATCGACAGCAGTGCACACCCAGCCACTCGGCGGCCTCGGCGCGGAGGAGATCGGAGCCGCCCCGGGTGGCCCGTCGGAGCACCAGCCCCACCGCGATGCCCCCGATGGTTGCCACCACCGCGTACACCACAGCAGAACCGACCGCGACCTCCCGGCCGCCGTTGACGATGTCCACGATCCCGCCGATCGCGGCGTACGCGCAGAGCGCACCAAGGGTGGCCGCCTTGATCACGACCACCAGCGGCTCGGCCGCATCACGCCCCCACGGGTAGCGCTCGTCGGGCCCCACGCCGGGAGAATCGCAGCGCGATCACACAGCGAGCACCGACAGCCCGATGCTGACGAATGAGTAAAGCCCGTCGAAGACGATCATGCTGGACCCACTGACGATGCCCCACACCGAGGACAGCACCGCGAAGCCTGCCGACGCCCAGATCGAGAACATCAGCAGCCGTTGATCTCGTGCCGACCTCGTGTCGTCCATGCTTAGTCACCCTAGGCTCGGACCTCATGGACCCGGTGGAGGCGCTGAAGCGAATCGCCTTCCTGCTGGAGCGATCACAGGCGCCGACGTATCGCGTCGCCGCGTTCCGACGTGCCGCCGAGACGATCTCCGCGCTCGAACCCGGCGAGTTGGAACAGATTGCCACCAACAAGCGACTTCGCTCACTGAAGGGAATCGGTGCAGCGACAGAGGCTGTGATCCTGGAAGCACTGGCGGGCAAGATCCCCGGATATCTGGCGAAATTGGAAGCCGAGCCACAGCCGTTTGCTGTCGCCGGCGACGCGCTGCGGGGCAAGCTGCGAGGCGACTGTCACACGCACTCGTTCTGGTCCGACGGCGGCAGTCCCATCATCGAGATGGCGTACGCTGCGCGTTCATTGGGTCACGAGTACATCGTCATGACCGATCACTCCCCCAACCTCACCATCGCGAATGGACTCTCGACTGAGCGCCTGATGCGACAACTCGAAGAGATCGAGGGCATCAACGACCAGCTTGCCGCTGAAGCACAAGCTGGCGCGCCACCATTTCGGGTACTCAGCGGCATCGAGGTTGACATCAACGAGGACGGAACACTCGATCAGAGTCCAGACGTGCTCGCCGCGCTCGACATCGTTGTCGCGAGCGTGCACTCCAAACTGCGTTCACCTGGCGACGTGACGACCAAGCGCATGCTCGCGGCAATCCAGGACCCGAACATGGACATCCTGGGACATTGCACCGGCCGCATCGTTGTTGGCCGTGGACGTCCACAGTCCGAGTTCGACCATGCAGCCGTCTTCACCGCTTGCAGAGACAACGACGTCGCAGTCGAGATCAACTCCCGGCCGGAGCGCAAGGACCCGCCCCGCAATCTGCTCAAGCTGGCCGTCGATATCGGCTGCCGTTTCTCAATCGATACTGATGCACACGCACCGGGTCAGCTCGAATGGCAGTACATCGGCTGCGACCGCGCCGCGGAATGTGGTGTCCCCGAAGACCGTGTAATCAATACCAGTCCCGTCGAGGTGTTGTTGAGCTGGAGCGCGTCGCGTCACTAATCCTGGTTCGGGCGGAAGTCAGCAGCGGCGAGCGGTATCGTTCCCGCTGCCCGGTGGAGTTGCGGAGGCTTCTGCCGGTGGACCGTCAGTGGTGCTCCGGACCGCCCACGCCATGCTGGCGGGGACCACCCCCGGGAACCTGGTAAAGGCTCCGCCCCTCTCTCCGGGCAGCCACCAACTCCGCGGCCACGCCCTCGACTGCCGGTGTGCTCATTGTCAACCTTTCCGGTCTGGACTCAGGACGCGGACGCCGGGACGATTGGGCGGGGCGAGCGCGCTGTATCTGGTCTTCGCTCTGCAGTGTCTAACTTGAGTGACCTAGGTTGTGCGCAGTGGTCCCTGCACTCGACCGACAAGGCCCACCGGTTAGCGCCTTACCTCAGGTCAAGGACCGTCCAAGCCCGATGAGTCCAGGCAGTGAACCAAGTCTCAAGAGCATCACAACGGCAGACGATGACAGGAGCCTTACATGACCACCGACTGGACGACCGAGACCAAGGGCACCGGCGAGTACGCCAAGGTCAACGGCATCAACCTCTACTACGAGACTCACGGAGCGGGACGGCCCATGATCCTGCTGCACGGCGGGCTCGGATCCGGCGAGATGTTCGGGCCGACTCTCCCCGCGCTGGCGGAGCACCACCAGGTCATCCTCGTCGACCTTCAAGGGCACGGGCGCACGGCCGACATCGACCGGCCGATCGACATCAGGCTGATGGCCGACGACATCGCCGCCCTCATCGACCACCTCGGACTGGAGAAACCGGACATCGTCGGCTATTCGCTCGGCGGCGGCGTCGCGCTCTTCACTGCGGTGAAGTATCCGGAGAAGGTGGGCAAGCTCGTCAGCGCCTCGGCAAACATCCGGCGCGACGCCATTCCACCTGAGATGCTGGCCCAGCAAGCCCAGGTAAGCGCAGCGGCGGTCCCGTTCATGAAGGACACGCCGATGTACCAGCTCTACCAGCGGGTCGCGCCACATCCCGACGACTTCGGGCGGCTGCTGGACAAGGTCGGCGAGTCGATGGGCAAGGACTTCGACTTCAGCGAGGAGGTTCGGGGCTTGCAGGTACCCACCCTCATCGTCGCCGCCGACGCTGACATGGCACCACCGAGCCACTATGTCGAAATCTTCAAGCTGCTCGACGGCGGCCTCCGCGACGGCGGCTGGATGGGCGAAGGTCGGCCCAAGGGCGGCCATGCGCTCGCGATCTTGCCGGGTCTGACCCACTACAACCTCGCCGTCTCGCCCCTCTTCGCGGCGGTCACTCTCGACTTTCTCGACGCTCGGAGCGAGAGCTGAGCCCGGCTCGGCTGCGGGAAGCTGGCTCTCGGACTATTACTCGTAGGTCTTCAGTATCTCGTACACGTGATGTGATCCGTCACCGTCCATGATCGAGAAGAATGCGGCGCAAACTTCGCTGTTCTGCTCGGCTTCGACAACCCGGTCGATCGCGGCGAGGTCTGCGAAGTACACGATGTCGGCATAACCACCGCCGGTGTCCTTCACAAGCATCCGCTTGAGGATCCCGTTCTGCTTCTGGACGAACGTCTTCTGGAAATCGTCCGAGGTGCTCACGAGCATGTCCTCGGAGATGCCTGCCTTCAGCCTGAAGGGTGCCAGTGCGAGGTGCATTTGATGCCCTCCTTTCTCATGGACACGCTATTGGCGAACCTGACAATTTCCGTCATATTTGTTCGATGGTGCGCGATCACAGCCGGCAAAGCCGAGTGATGCGACTGGACGCGATCAAGGGCCTCCTGGCAGAACGCGACGTCACCACAGCCGCAGACCTCGCCGCGGACCTAGGCATCAGCGTTCGCACACTGCAGCGGGACCTCGCGGTGCTGCGCGACTTGGGGACTCCGATCGAGGGCGACAGAGGCCGAGGTGGAGGGGTGCGCCTGGAACGAGGCTGGTCGCTGGGCAGGGTTCACCTCAACGAGTCCGAGGCTCTTGGCCTTCTACTAAGCCTGACGATCGCTGAGAAGGGCGGTTCGCCACTGCTGCTCGACGACCTACGTTCGATCACCCGGAAGGTCGGCGCCGCGTTTGCGCCAGCTCAGGCCCGACGAATCCTCGCGCTACGCCGCCGCATTCTGGTCGGGCAGACAGCCTCCGAGCCCGTGCTCTCCACCTACACCCCACCATCGACACTGGTGACACGAGGATTGCTCGACGCCTTCATGCACCAACGCCTCGCGCTGATCAGATACGAAGACCAGACGCACACGACTACCGACCGCGAAATCGAACTGCAGTACCTCTACTACAACGTGCCCGTCTGGTACGTCCTAGCGTGGGATCGCCTCCGTGATGACGTCCGGTTCTTTCGCGTCGACCGCATCAAGGTAGTCAAAATCCTGCCCAGCGAGTTCCGACTTCGTCGCGCCGAAGCGTTCGTCGGCGCCGGCGAAGACATCGCCCGGACCATGTAGTGCTACAAGGGCAGCCAGCGGTTGGCAATCAACCGAACGCTGTTGCCGCTGTCGGCTATGACTTGTCTGTCCAATGATGAGCTAAGACCGCATGGTGGTCCGTATTGCCATCGGCTTTTGGGCTGACGTGCACCGTCGCGCCGACGAGCTTAGGTATGGCGTGGAGCAGGCGGTGTTGGGCATCTGTGGCGATGTCGTGTGCACTCACGACGTCGAGGTCGTCATCGACGACCACACCGGCCTCGGCACGCAGCCGGTGGCCGATCCAGCGAAGGCGGACTTGTTCGATCTCTCGCACGCCGGGTGTCATTGTAATGGTGGCTTCAGCGAGAGCGGTAAGTTCAGGGTCGACGGCGTCCATGAGGCGTCGATAAATGCCCACAGCGGCGGTCCTGAGGACAAGCAGGATCGCGACAGTGATGGCAAGGCCAATGATGGGGTCGGCCTGCGGGAATCCGGCCAAGACGCCGAGAGCGCTGGCGACAACAGCGAGGGAAGTGAACCCGTCCGCTCGCGCGTGCAGACCGTCGGCAACAAGGGCCGCCGAGCCGATCTGCCGGCCGACGCGGATCCGGTAGATAGCGACCAGTTCGTTGCCGCCGAATCCGATGAGGCCGGCGGCACCGATGACCCACGGATAGCTAACTGGTTGGGGGTTGAGAAGCCGGTCCACGGACTGGTAGCCCGCGATAATTGCCGATGCTGCGATCACGGCCACGATGAAGATGCCTGCGAGGTCTTCGGCACGGCCGTAGCCATAGGTATAAGCCCGGCTTGGCCTTCGTCGGCCAAGCCAGAATGCAATCCAGAGAGGGATCGCAGTCAACGCATCGGAGAAATTGTGGATGGTGTCGGACAGCAGCGCAACAGACCCCGTGACTGCCACGATGAGCGCCTGCGCACCTGCCGTAATGCCGAGGACGATAAGGCTGATCTTGACGGCCCGGATGCCCTTCGAACTGGACTCCAGCGCGCGGTCCACTAAGTCAGCGCTGTCGTGACTATGCGGGCGAAATGTCTTCAGCAGAAAACCCCTCAGACCCGTCGGGTGTCTATGCCTATTCGCATGTCCATGACCGTGCTGGCGCTCGTGTCTTCCGTGAGGATGCCTATCGACAGAGTGGTCCTCGTGGCGCACGCCCATCATCGTTCCCGAATGGCGGGGATGCGTCCAGTATCTGTTGAGATAGCGGGCTTCTTGATGATGGGCAGCGATGCCAGGACCAGCGTGCTCTGAATGATGCATCGCGTCGATGATCAACTGACGGACGTGGTCGTTGCCGAGCCGGTAATACAACTGGGTTTCTTGCCGGCGGGTCTGCACCAGACGGGCCATTCGCAGCTTCGCTAGATGTTGGGACACGGCGGATGTGTCAGCCAGTGCCGGCTTCGTGAGCCCGAACCCGTGGCGCCTCATCACTGCCGCGCGATCTGACGTCAGGGTGGGTCGAATCTCGTCAGCCAGGTGAGCTGTGACTCGCCTTCTTCAATGAGGCTGCCGAGCTGCTGGTTGAAGATCAGGCCGTAATCAGCA
>JAJTCL010000199.1 GCA_021323255.1 Propionibacteriaceae bacterium
GATCCACGCCGGCGAGGTCGAGTTTGAAGGTGAGGAGGTGCGAGGGATCGCGGTCCATGCCGCAGCGCGCATTCTCGGCGCTTCCCAACCGGGCGAAGTCTTGGTCTCCAGCACCGTCCGCGAGCTGCTCTCAGGCTCAGGGCTTGTGTTCGCCGACCGAGGCGAGTTCCAGCTGCGCGGCCTCGATGGTCGCCGCAGCCTGGCGGCTCTGGTTCGCTAGGGCTTGGCTAGGACGCGCCCGCCCTAAGGTCGGGCGTAAACCGGATGAAGACGCTGCGGCTAAGCGAAGTTTTTCTGGAAATGGCCGCGGTGGTCACGCCTTCGAATCAAGCTTCGACGTCACCCACGTACGCAGATGGGCGATCGGCGCAGCGCCCACCTGCTTGTCGATGACCTTGCCACGGTTCAGGAGCACGAGGGTTGGGATCGCTTGCACCTCGAACCTGCCGCTGACGGCCGGGGACTCGTCCGCGTTCACCTTCACGAGCTTCAACTGTCCCGCCAGCTCGCCCGCGAGCTGCTCCAGCGCCGGACTCACCATCCGGCAGGGAACGCACCAGGGCGCCCACACATCCACCAGCACTGGGATGGTTGCGGCCTCCGCAACGGAGGCGAAGTCGGTGTCGGTTGCGTTGACCACCCAGGGCAGCGGTGTGTGGCACTTCCCGCAGCGGGGTACGCCACGCGCGACTGACGGAACGCGATTCTTGGCCTGGCAGTTCGAGCACACCACCATCTGTTTGGCGAAGTTCGCCGAGTCCGCGCTCATGCAGCTGTCCTCTCCGCTAGCTGACTGCCGCTCGACCATACGAGGGGAGGCCCATCCTCCCTGATCTCACCGTCCACAGTCACCCCTTGCATCAAGTCCGGTCCGATGCTCGAGGCCATGATCACCACGGTATTTGCCGAAGTCCACCGTAGGGCCCTTTGGTGCATTGCCGCTGCTGATGGGCGGCCGAAAGTGGGTGGCGGCTACGGTCGCCGCTAGCGTTGTCTTCGATCGCGAGATTGGCTCGCCTCGGGCGAGGTCTCAGTTACCGCTGAGGATGTCGCAGGACCAAGGAGTTGACTCGATGAGGCTCGCACCCGGTCTGCATCGCATTGGCTCGGATGTCGTCAACAGTTACCTCGTTGAGGAGGCCGCTGAGATCACGATCGTCGACGCAGGTCTGCCTGGCCACTGGCGTGAGCTCGAGCAGGAGCTGGCGCAGCTGGGCCGCTCGCTCGATGACGTTCGGGGCATCGTTTTGACTCACGGTGACACCGACCACATCGGCTTCGCGGAGCGGCTCAGGCAGGGCAAGGGCATTGGAGTACACGTCCATGAGCTTGATGCAGCCCGGGCTCGCGGTGAGGTGAAGAAGCCCAACTCTGGCTGGGGACGCATCAAGGTGCGTCCCCTGCTGAGATTCCTGTGGTACAGCGCGCGACACGGCGGATTTCGTATTCCGCCGGTCCGCGAGGTCATGAGCTTCGCCGACGGGGACGTGCTCGACCTGCCTGGCTCGCCGCGCATCATCCACATTCCAGGGCATACGCCCGGAAGCGTCGCTGTGCACGTACCAGCAGTGGACGCGTTGTTCGTCGGCGATGCCTTGACCACTGGCAATGTGCTGACCGGCGAGCGCGGGCCCCGGCCAGCACCCTTCACGCTCGACGCCGAAGCTGCGCTGGCGTCGCTGGCCAAACTGGAGGATGTACCGGCCACGTGGGTGCTGCCCGGGCACGGAGCACCGTGGCACGGCGGGGCAGCAGAGGCGATTCGACAGGTTCGCCAGGTGGCCATGGGTCATTGACACTGAAATTAGGGGCTGCTCGAGTGCCGCTAAGCCGGCTCGACAACGGTGATCACGACGTTGCCAACCTCTTCTCCAGACTCGACATGCCGGTAGGCCGCAACGATCTGGTCGAGTGGGTAGATGAGCGCGGCGGGGTCGCTGTCAGCGTGATCTTGAAGATCACCGTCCTGCTCGATCCGCTCGTTCGATATGACCCAGCCATGGTGATCTCCACTGCCCTGCTGATCTTCAGCAGGGCAGGTGGTGCCGGCCGCTAGTCGTCCAGGCCGCCCATGGTCAAGTTGATCGTGGTTCCGGTCATCCCGCTCGCCTGATCGGAAGCCATGAAGACCGCCACGTTAGCCATCTCCTGGAGCGTCATAAGCCGTCGCGGGTGGGTCCTGCTCGCGAGCAACTCTTGCCACTTTTCCCAGGTCATTCCCGATGCCTTGGCGCGAGGCGCGAAGGCTTCCTTGATCGTGCCTGTCTCCGGCATCGCCTGGGGTCGCAGACCGACCACGCGAATGCCCTGAGGTGCGAGCTCGGCGGAGAGGTCTCGAGTGAGTGCCTCCATGGCTGCCATCGCCGGACCGTAGCCTCCGACCAGTGGGATGCCCGTCCGCGAGTGGAGTGCGGTGACTCTCATGATCACCCCCGATTCGTTCGAAACCATGTGCCTGGCAGCCAAGCGCGCGGTCAGAAAGTACGACCTGGTGTAGGTCGCGATCGGCAGGGTGAACTGCTCGACATCCAGCTCGAGCAGAGGCGTGCCCAGAATGGTCGCATCCGGGATTCCGACCGCGTTGAACGAGATATCGAGGCGACCCGCCTTGTTGATCACTGACTGTAGATGCTTGTCCACTGCCTGCTCGTCGAGAGCGTCTACCTCCACCGCCTCGGCGGATCCGCCTGCGGAAATGACGTCCTGAGCGACCGCTTCGACCGCTTCCAGGCGGCGCCCGGTGAGAAACACCTTGGCCCCCTCGCGAGCAAAGGTGAGTGCAACAGCAGCGCCTATGGCACCTCCAGCTCCGTAGATCACCGCAACCTTGTCGTTCAACATCATCTCTGCCTCCGTTCGTCGCCCTGGGTGGTCAATGATGCAGACACCGCACCGTCGAGAAAGTGGGCGGCCACCCGGATCGCGCGCCGCCGCGCTGAGCCAGGCTGGCGCGCCGCTGTCCTGGACGAGCGAGCGAGCAGACATGCTTTTCGTCTGCGAGCGAGTAAGGAAGGCAGCGGCTAGCGGACGCCAGCCTCAGCGAGTGGAGCGAGCAATGGGCATGGAGTGAACGGACACGGTTTTCGTCTGCGAGCGACTCAGATGTGCGCGCGAGCGTAGCGAGCACCAGCCCCAGCGGCGAGCTGTGTGCCGAAGTAGGCGGGTTCCACAGCCGATCCGCGCGGAGCGGAGCGGAGCAATCAAACTCCGCCCAGTTCGCCCATCGGCCGGTGTCTATACAGGATGGAAGTGCGACAGAGTGCCGGAAGAAGGCGAGGCGACGGTGAGGGTGGTGGCAGCCGACCTGATCTCACGGGCGCGGGCCGGGGACGGCGACGCGTACCGAGAACTGACCGAGCCGTATCACCGAGAGTTACAGGTGCACTGCTACCGGATGCTCGGATCCTTCCAGGACGCGGAGGACGCCCTCCAAGACACGCTGCTGGCCGCTTGGCGAGGCCTCGGAAAGTTCGAAGGACGTGCCTCGCTTCGTACCTGGCTCTACCGGATCGCCACCAATCGGTGCCTCAACGCGCGTCGCTCGGCCGGCCGGCGCCCAGCCAAGGAGTGGGACGTGCCTGAGGTTAAACCGCCCGAGCCGACCCGGCTCGGCCAAGTGGTATGGCTCGAGCCCTTTCCAGACGCCCTTCTCGAGGGTGGAAGCAACGTGCCACTCGGCCCGGAGGCCCGCTACGAGCAGACTGAGTCCATCTCGTTGGCCTTCATCACCGCCCTTCAGGTCCTGTCGCCTCGCCAACTCGCCGTCCTCATCTTGCGGGACGTTCTCGGATTCCACGCCAACGAAGTTGCCGAGATGCTGGACTCGACCGTCCATTCGGTCGCCAGGGCGCTCAAACGGGCGCGCGCCAATTTGCGACGCCAACGAGCCGCGACCCCCGACCGCGAACCGCCTCCCAGCGCCGACTCACCCTCCGAGGATGCGATCGTGGGGAAGTTCGTACGCGCCTACGAGGCCGCCGATCTCGATGCGCTGGTGGCCCTGCTGACCGACGACGTCTTCATCTCGATGCCACCAATGCCTTTCGAATACGAAGGGCGAGACGTGGTGGCGCGATTCTGCGCCAGCATCTTCGCCGCCGGCCGCAGGTTCGACCTGGTCCCAACACGAGCCAACGGTCAGCCAGCCTTCGGGGCCTACCTGCGAGCCGCTACCGGGATCAGCCACGGGGTCGGCCTCTTCGTCCTCACCCTCAGCGGCGACCGGATCTGCGCCATGACCCGCTTCGAGAGCAACGTGCTTCCGTGGTTCGGGCTACCGCGATCACTCCCAAACAGATAGCTGACTTCGGAGTGCGTTCGGACTCGCTATACCTGTCGCCTTTCTATTGACAATCGATAGAAGATAAGCGATAGTCGATGTATGATCATTGAGCATCGAGTGGTGGCTCTTCTCAGAGTCTTCCTCGTGTTGCTGTTCGGGGTCTTGGTCGTGTTCCAGGTGATGTCGCTGCCCGGGCAGTTCGCGCACATGGCCCGGGAGGACCCCGAGCATGCCTACCTGAGGTGGCCGGCGACTGCCGTGACGGTGTTTTGGGTGCTGTGCATCCAGGTGGTGATCGTCTCCACCTGGAAGCTGCTCACCTTGGTCAAGAACGACCGCATCTTCAGTGAGGCCTCCATGGCGTGGGTGAACGCGATCATCTGGGCCGTCGTTGCCGCGTGGGTTGTTCTGGTGGGCGTATTTCTCTATGTCGGCTTCAACGCCGATGATCCCGGCCTGCCGCTGCTGCTGTTCTTGATGTTGACAGGTGTCACTGTGCTGGGGTTGTTGATGGTGGTGATGCGCGCACTGCTGCGGCAAGCCACGACCTTGCGGACCGACATGGAAGCGGTTATCTGATGCCGATCGTGGTCCGCATCGACGTCGAGCTTGCCAAACGCAAGATGAGCGTCGGTGAATTCTCCGAGCGTGTCGGGCTCACGCCGGCGAATGTGGCAGTGCTGAAGAACGGTCGCGCCAAGGCTGTTCGTTTCAGCACTCTGGAGGCCATGTGTCGGGTGCTCAACTGCCAGCCCGGTGACCTGCTCGAGTGGGTCGAGGAATGAACTACCCCGCATCGCCACCCATTGAAGATCCGACACTGCATCCAAGACGTCGACCCCGCACCGGTAACGGCGGCGTTCGACCTCAAAGAGGGGAACCCGTGAAGTATTTCGCTGTGATCCTTGCCATCGCCCTCGGCGTCGCCGTCATCGTGTACGGGGGGCACGATGACTCGCCGGGCGCCCAGCTGATAGGCGTCCTGCTCATCGTCGGCGCGGTTGTGCTGGGCGTAAGGATGGTCCGGCGCAGCAGGTAGCGCATAGAGACGCCTCGCTGCTCAACTACATCGCATGGTGCGCGCACCAAGCGAGACGGACGAACCCTCGGGGGAATCCGCGGCACTCGTTCGCGCACGTCGCACAGGTCAACCCGCTAGCACTTGGCCGTGCTGGGATAGGTCCAGGCGTCGGCACGGCAAGGAGAGCCGCGAGAAACCGCCGTCTCCATGAAAGATCGTCCGCCGAGATGGCCCTCGTTCGCTGCTCGTTGCGGGATCTTTGTCGGTTCCCAGGTTCCGGGCGTAACGCGGGTGCGCGCCTCCCGAAATCTGCAGGCGGATGCGGTTTCCGGGATTGAAGCGATGAGCCATTGCGTCGAGCT
>JAJTCL010000200.1 GCA_021323255.1 Propionibacteriaceae bacterium
CGAACGCGAAACCGAACCCGATGAACGAGCCGAAGGTCCCGATGTAGAGCAACGACATGATCCAGGTCTGTGAATATCGGCTGACCTCACGAATCGCGCCCTTGGCGTTGCTGTTCACGCTCAGGTTGTCCATCTTCACTACTGCACCGATCGTTGCCAGGATGATCAGGGGGATGTAGATGGCAACCACGGCCCGCGGGTGCTGGGTGCCAAGAGTCGCCAATATAAGCAGGCCGACGAGTTGGACGGCCGGCACACCGAGTTGCCGCCGCCAGCGTTGACGCCCCAACGCCCAGTCCTTGAGCCGGGCCGGATAGAAGGCGTTGATGTTGGTCATCGAGGAGGCGAAGTTGCCGCCTCCGACACCGGCGAAGAGCGACACGATCAACAGCGTGTTGAATGAGACAGCAGGCTCGAGCACTATGGCGATCATGATCGACGGCAGCAGCAGCAGCGCAGCCACGATCGTCCAGTTGCGGCCGCCGAACCTTCCGACAGCAAAGGTGTACGGCAATCGAAGCAGCGCGCCTACAAGGGTCGGCGCCGCTGTCAACAAGAACTTCTGAACCGGGTCGAATCCGTACTCCGGGCCAAGGAAGAGGACCAGCACAGACCAGACGCTCCAGATGGAGAACCCGATGTGCTCGCTGCAGACCGAGTAGATCAGGTTGCGGCGGGCGACGGCCCTACCGATCGTGTTCCAGAACTCGCCGTCTTCTGGTCGCCAGTCATCGATCCACCGGCCGCCCAGGCGACTCCGCGTGGCTCTGGTTGTGGTAGAGGTGTTGATATTGACATCGCTCATGATCATCCTGCCTTGTCTGTTCGGGGCACGGAGACGACGATCTGACCGTCGTCGATATCGACCCGATATGTCCGCAGCGGCGCGGCGCCGGTGGTCGAACATCCGGTGTCAAGCTCAAAAGCGTTCAGATGCAGCGGGCAGAGGACGACCTTGTTGTCGATCTGCCCGTCAGCGATCGGTCCGCCCTTGTGCGGGCAAGCCGCGGACACGGCGCGCAAGCTGCCGTCGCGCTTGCGGAACACCGCGACCTGATGATCGCCAAGGGCAAAAGCTCAACCTTCTCCGTAGGGGACCTGGTCGACCGGGCCGCATGAGTATGCGACGCCGTGGGCGAGACCTACGCCGTTCACCAAGCACCGCCAAGTAGCGTTCCGCCCGATCCGCCGGCACCCTGGGCAGCACCTCCAGTGGAAGCGACGTCCGGAATTGCCCGGGCGTCACGGGTTCGGGACCTTGGTGTCCCCAGGGATCGACGTGGCTGTCCACGTGCTCTTGGACTGCGGCCTCCAGCCGTTCGGCGATCCCCTAGCTGTCCTCGACTACGACGGCCTTGAGGCGGTCCAGTCCAATCCGGGGCACGAAGGCGTAGGTAAGCTCCAGCCAGTTCGCGTTCTCGCGGTAGTACTGGATAAACCTGGCGGTCAGCTGCCTGGCGGTCTCCGCGTCGTCCACCGTGGCCAGGACATCACCTTTACGGACATGCGCGCCCGCCGCGCCGCCGATGTAGATCTCCCAGCGGCCGCCCTCAATCGCAACAATCCCGACGTCCTTGACGTAGGACTCGGCGCAGTTGCGCGGACAACGAGAGACCGAAAGCTTCATCTTCGCCGGGGATTCCATGCCTTGCAGCCGTGTTTCGAGCTCGACGCCCAGCCTGGTGGAATCGCCGAGACCGAAGCGGCAGAACTCCTGACCGACGCAGGTTTTGACGGTACGCATGGATTTGCCGTATGCGAAGCCAGACGGCATCCCAAGATCGGAATGCGATCTCGCTCGGCTGGCAGAGCACAACCGTCGGGTCGGGCTGGCGCTTGGCGGTCGAGTGGTTTGGTGGCGCAGGCGGTCAGAGCGTCTCAAGCAGCACACGGTGCCGATGATCATGTCGATTGTTGGATCGGTGCCAGATCCAACCGCACGCCGAGCAGCCGTACCGGACGATCGATCTCGAAGCGCGCCAGCACTGCCTGGGCACCCGCCTCGATGATCTTCGGGTCGGTTGTCACCTCCGGCAACTTGCTGGTTTTGACCCTGGTGAAGAAGGACCGAGTGCGGACCGTCACACCGACGTGAGTCACCTGCCGCCCGTCGGCCTTGATCTCCGCACACAGTTCGCGGGCCATCGCCGCAACCTCCTGCCCGATTGCATCAGGATCAGTGAGGTCCCGGGCAAAGGTCACTTGTCGACTTTTCGACCGAGCTAGCCACGGCTCGGTAGCGATCGCATGCGACGATCCGCCGCGGGCTAGGACCCGAAGACGAGGGCCGATGGTCGGTCCGAACCAGGCAGCCAGCTCGTCCCGATCGGCCAATGCCAGATCGATGACAGTGCGCAGGTCGTGCGCCGCCAGTCGGGCCGCAGTCCGCTTGCCGATACCCCATAGTTCGACGACATCACGGTCGCCCATCATCGGGATCCAGTTGCTCGAGTCCAGGCGGTAGATGTGATCCGGCGCTGCCTTGGCGAACGTCGTCGCCATTTTGGCCCGCTCCTTGGTGTCCCCAATGCCCACCGCACAGTTCAGACCGGTGCGATCGTGCACGGCTGTGCGTACGGCTCGAGCTAAGTCCTCAGGATCGTCATGGCCGGCCCCGAGAAACGCTTCATCCCAGCCCCACACCTCGACCGGGTACCCGAAGCTCCGCAGCGCCTCCATCACTTCAGCCGAGGCGGCGTCGTAGGCCGGATGATCGCTCGGCAAGAAGACCGCGTCCGGGCACTTGCGGAGCGCGCGCTGCATTGGCATGCCCGAGTGCACCCCGTACGCCCGTGCCTCGTACGACGCTGTCGCCACCACCTGCCGCGGCCGCGTCGGGTCACCGTCACCGCCAACCACCACCGGGCGACCGCGCAACTCAGGTCGTCGGCGGACCTCTACCGCCGCCAGGAAGGAATCCATATCGACGTGCAGGAGCCACCATGGCAAATCCTGAGGCCGTGTGGTCACCGTTCCAGATTGCCTGACCAGTTGGAGGCAGGGGAGGTTTCACGACCGGGACATCGTTGAGCTGTAGCCATACCACTGGGTAACCCAGTCGCCGCTGAGTGTCTGATCATCGGCGCGAACTCTTCCGGTAGGGCACCGAGCTGGCCCTGATGGTCAAGATATTCCGTCAGCTCATAGACGTTGTGCAACCTGTTGCCGGCCGAGGACTCGAAGCGTGAATGGGTGGTGAGGAGGCCGCCACAACTTGAGCTCGGGTCGGCACGGGCGTTCCTCGCCAGTGTCGGGGGCGTCTCGATCTGCACCGGGTCGAGACGTTGTTGCGCCCCGGCCCAGCGGGGTCGCCGCCGGAGCTCGGCCTGGGATGGATGACCGAGCTCAGACCATCATCTGGCGGGCGCTGGGTGGGATCGGCCGCGGCAGCTTGGTGGAGCCGGATAGATATTCATCCACACCGGCAGCACAGGCGCGGCCCTCAGCTATCGCCCAGACAATCAATGACTGACCGCGACCGGCATCGCCGCAGACGAAAACGCCATCCACATTGGTGGCGTAGTCCCTGTCTCGCGCCACGTTGCCGCGCTCATCAAGTGCAGCCCCCAGCTGGGAGATCACGGTGCCGGTCTCAGGGCCAACGAAACCCATTGCGAGCAGCACCAGCTCTGCCGGAATCTCCCGCTCGGTCCCCTCGACCGGGATGATCTTTCCCGCCTCGAATCTCACCTCGGACATCCGCAACGAGACAACATCGTCGTTGTAGTCACCGATGAACTCTGACGTCGACACCGAGTAGACCCGCTCCCCCGCCTCCTCGTGCGCCGAGGAAACCCGATAGATCATCGGGTACGTCGGCCAGGGCTGGTTTGGCGGCCGCTCGTCTGGCGGAGTCGGCATGATCTCCAGCTGCACGATCGACTTGGGCTGCTGCCGGATCGCAGTACCGAGACAATCCGCGCCGGTGTCGCCGCCACCGATGATCACCACGTGCTTGTTCTTGGCTGTGATTTGGTCCTCGACGTGGCGGCCCAACGCGACCCGGTTGGCTTGTGGCAGGTACTCCATCGCCTGATGGATGCCACCGAGTTCCCGTCCCGGCACCGGCAGTTCTCGACCGATGGTGGAGCCGACTGCCAGCACGATTGCGTCGTAGCGCTCCCTGAGCTCACTCCCGGTGATCTTGACCCCAACCTCAACCCCGCAACGAAAGTTGGTGCCCTCGTCGTGCATTTGCCGGATACGACGATCCAGGACCGACTTCTCCATCTTGAATTCGGGGATGCCGTAGCGCAGCAGGCCGCCGGGCGCGTCGGACCGCTCGTAGACCACGACCGTGTGCCCAGCGCGAGTGAGCTGCTGGGCGGCTGCCAGTCCGGCCGGCCCGGAGCCAACAACTGCGACTCTCTTGCCAGTAAGCCACTCTGGTGGTTGCGGGGTGACCCGGCGCTCGTCCCACCCCTTGTCGATGATCGCGACCTCGACATTCTTGATCGTGACCGGGTCGCGGTTGATGCCCACGACGCAGGCGGTCTCGCAGGGCGCCGGGCACAACCGGCCGGTGAACTCCGGGAAATTGTTGGTCGCGTGCAGCCGCTCCAGCGCTTCGTCCCAGTCGCTGCGCCACACCAGGTCGTTCCATTCCGGAATGAGGTTGCCCAGCGGGCATCCGGTGTGGCAGAAGGGGATGCCGCAGTCCATACAACGACCGGCCTGCTCGGAAATGATCGGCAGCACGGCCCGCCCCGGCGTGCCGGGATAGACCTCTTTCCAATCGTGAATCCGCTCCGCGACCGGCCGCCGCGTCGCCACCAGCCTGGGCGTCGTCATGAATCCCTTCGGGTCAGCCATCGCGCTCGCCTTCCTCGGCGCCCTTCGACAAGCTCAGGGCGCAAACCTGGGTACTCAACCGTGGGCTGCTTCCATCATCTTGCTGGTGGTTTCGGCCTCATCCAACCCCTCTGACTCGGCTTCCTGCCGCGCAGCGAGAACTCGTGCATAGTCGCGCGGCAACACCTTGGTGAACCGCCTGGCGGCGGACCACCAGTCGGCAAGCAACGATTCGGCGACCTCGGAACCTGTCTCTTCGCGATGCCGGACGATCAGCTTCTTGACGAATTCAAGATCAGCGTCAGATGGTATGAGCGCATCGACCATCTCGGTATTGAGCAGAGTCGGGTCGAGATCGAGCAAATAGCCAATGCCGCCCGACATGCCAGCTGCGATATTGCGCCCTGTCCTACCGAGTACGACCGCGATGCCGCCGGTCATGTACTCGCAACCGTGATCACCCAGCCCCTCCACCACAGCGATGGCACCAGAGTTGCGGACGCAGAACCGCTCGCCGACCTGCCCGCGGATGAACAGCTCACCGGACGTCGCGCCGTATCCGATCACATTGCCGGCGATGATGTTGTCAGCGGCGACGAATCGAGCCGAACGCGCCGGCCGCACCACAATGCGGCCACCTGAAAGCCCTTTAGCCAGGTAGTCGTTGGAATCGCCTTCCAGGCGCAGCGTGATACCGGCGGGCAGGAATGCCCCAAAGCTCTGTCCGGCAGAGCCTTCGAAGGTGATGTCGATCGTGCCATCCGGAAGACCCTCGCCTCGGGTGGCCTTGGTCACCTCGTGACCCAAGATCGTTCCCACCGTCCGATCGACGTTACGGATCGGCACCGAGGCGCGTATGGCCTCACC
>JAJTCL010000201.1 GCA_021323255.1 Propionibacteriaceae bacterium
CTCGCCTGGTGATTCTGCGGATCAGACCGCTGACGGATCCTCTTCCCCGTACGACCAGGATTGGTCGATCTTGCTGGACGACGGAAGGCGAATCGCGGTTGAGGGTCTGGTACTGCTTGGACGCAACCCGCAACCGAAGGCCGGCGAGGAGGACGCGCAGTTGATCAAGATCGCCGACGAGACGCGGACCGTCTCCAAGTCTCATTTGGCGGTCGGCGTCGATGCAGGCGGCATTTACATCGTTGACCGCGGATCCACCAACGGATCGACGGTGTCCACGACCAACGGGATGTCCTCGCGGTGCCGGGCAGGCGAAATGGTCCGGGTAGGTGATGGCGCGATCGTTTCCATTGGTGATCACTGGTTAGAGATCACCCGCGGCAACTAACGGCTCGTCGCGATATCGTCCCGCCATGTTGCTCTCCGACCGCGACATCAAGGCTGAGGTCGATGCTGGCCGCATCGGGCTCGAACCGTACGCCGTCGACATGGTGCAGCCGTCGAGCATTGATGTCCGCCTCGATCGGTACTTCCGCGTATTCGAAAACCACCGATATCCGCATATCGATCCCTCGGCAGATCAGTCCGAGCTGACGCGGGCGGTGGAGCCCGTTGGCGACGAGCCCTTCATCCTGCACCCCGGGGAGTTTGCGCTGGGCTCCATCTATGAGGTGGTGACGCTTCCGGACGACATTGCGGCGCGCGTCGAAGGCAAGTCATCGCTGGGTCGGCTGGGACTGCTCACGCATGCCACCGCAGGCTTCATCGATCCCGGTTTCTCCGGCCACGTCACCTTAGAGCTGTCCAACGTCGCAACGTTGCCGATCAAGCTCTGGCCGGGCATGAAGATCGGACAGCTGTGCTTCTTTCGCCTGACCACTGCGGCCGAGCACCCGTACGGCTCGGCCCAATACGGCTCGCACTATCAAGGACAGCGCGGCCCTACGCCAAGCAAATCTCACCTGAACTTCCACCGTACGCAGATCTAGTCACGTCGGTCGGAAACGCACGTGCACGTTCGTTACAGTCATGATGCACACGTTGCAACGGATGCATCGTGATGGGAACGCAAGTGGACGTTCGTTTCCAACGAATTGGGCGCGCCGCACCCATGTGGGATATTCATGTCTGGCCAGCTCCTGCAGGCTGGACCCGACGATCAGGGGATGAGCGTCACCTTCACCGACTCCGTGCCGCTGCCAACGAGGTCCAGTCCGGCCTTGAAGTCGGCAAGCGGAAGCTGGTGGGTGCAGATCTTCTCCATCGGCAGCCGCCCTGATTCGATCATCCGGATGGCGGCGGGCCAGCAGTGCGGCCCGAGGTGCGCTCCGCGTACGTCGAGCTCCTTTTCGTTGCCGATGATCGTCCAATCGATCGTGGCACCGCTGCCGAACACGCTGTACTCAACGAAGGTGCCGAGCTTGCGCAATATGTTCAGACCTTGCTCGACAGCCGAGGGATGCCCGCTGGCTTCGAGATAGATGTCGGCTCCGTATCCTCCGGTCAAATCCTTGATCTTGGTTAGTGCGTCTGTCTCAGCGATGTTGATCACCAGGTCTGCCCCAGTCTCTGAGGCGATGGATAGCCTGTCCGGCGCGATGTCCAAGCCGATCACCAGGCGCGGATTCTTGGCCTTGGCGCCAGCGATCATGCCCAATCCGATCGGACCGCAACCAGCAACGACAACGACGTCGTCGAAGCCCACCCCGGCGCGCTCCACTGCGTGCAGTGCGCAGGACAACGGCTCGGCGAATGCGGCATAGGCCGGCGGCAGCTCCCGGGGAACCTTGTGCACAAGGGAATTGCTGGAGAAGATCATGTACTCAGCCATGGCGCCCGGGGCACCCCGCTTGAAGCCGAAGATGTGGTTTCTGGCACACATCCAGTAGTGACCGGTCAGGCAGTAGCGACAGTCCCGACACGGCACGATCTGCTCGGCGACGACTCGATCACCCAACTCGATGTCCCACTGCCGCCTAGCCTCCGCATCTAGTTCGACCACCGTGCCTGCGAACTCATGGCCGGGAATCACCTCCGTCTCCGCCCAGGCGGGTCGGATGCCGTCGCCCCAGAATTTCGGAGCGCCGTGGTAGCACTTCAGATCGCTCGCACAGATGCCGGCGGCCTCGACCTTGATCAATGCCTCACCGGGAGCAGGGCGGGGCACCGCCACATCCTCCAGCCGATAGTCCTCGGGCCCATGACAGATGACAGCCGTCATGGTCTGGGGAATCTCACTCCAGGACGATGCACTGGGGCTAGCCGTGGCGGATTCAGACATCGTTTGTGCCTCCATGTGCGAAAGCAGGCTGCGGCCACCCTAGCTGTGACCCCACCAGATGTCGGATACCGATCTAGCTGACACCGTGCCGGAGGGCGCTCAGCAATAGCAAGCGGCCGAGGCGCTAGGCGCGGTGGATGGCGATGTCGCCGGAGGCGGTACGGGCCCGGAGCGAGATGTACGGCTCACCTGGCCCTGGCCGAGTAGTCGACTCCAGAGCGATCCGGATGTCACCGGAAACAGAACTCAAGTCAAGCCAGGCGGGCAGATTGTCGGTCACGCCGATCGTCAGGGAGCCAGAGGCCGAGCGCAAGTCCACCGAGCCGTTCGTCGCGGCGATTCCAATGTCGCCCGAGCCGGAGTTGGCTTGCAGATCGCCTCGCAGCGACTTCACCACGACGGCCCCGGAGCCGGACTTCGCGATCACTGGACAATGAGCCTCGCCGACCGCGATGTTCCCCGAGCCTGAATTCAGCCGGGCGGCACTACCCTCGACCCGAGCAACCGAAATGTCACCCGATCCGGTTTTGCAATCAAGATCGACCGCATTGCCGATGGTGATGTCACCAGAACCGCTGATGATCTTGGAGCGGCCGATGTCGGCGCTGATCGAGATGTCAGCCGAACCAGTCTTGATCACAAACGCCAGCCCATCCGGTACCGCGAGCCGCAGCTGGGGCTTGATATGCCGGAAGAACTGCTGCGGGACACTGATCCGCAGCCAGTCTTGATCATGGCGGATCTGCACCTGCTCGAGGAATCTCTCATCGACTGCGTCGAGCCAGAACTCAACAAGATCTGGCTCGGTACCGGGCGCGACGGTGATGGATCCGTTTCCCAGATTGTCGATGACGATGTGCCGTACACCCTCGAAAACCGAGCTTGCCATGCTCATCCCACCCATCCCATGCTCATCGCACCCAACCCTGAACGCTCCCACGGGACCGCCGAGCCTCACGCCCAGGCTTTCTCGGGCGTTCACGAAATATCTCACCGGATCCGAACGGACCCTGCGGGCCAGAGACGATGTGCGGTCCGAAGGGGTCAGTTGGGATGACCATGGGATGCAGAGGGGAAGCCGGCATTGGGGGATGAGGCGGCTGCGGCCACTGCGGTCGTGGGCCGCTACGGTCGGCCAGGGCATCCATGATCGCGCGGATCAGCCACGCATTGGTGGAGATCCCGTCAGCTGAGGCCATCTCGTCGACGCGCGCCTTGACCGACTGCGGCAGCCTCAGGGTGACGCGGGCTACTGGCTCGTCCTCTGCCTCGGTGGTAGCCGACTCTTTCATGGCCTCCTCGCCTGGTTCAGACCCGGGCAGCAGCAAGGTCGGTTCTGCCTCCGCCGTTTGCACTGAGACGACAAACTCCGGATCTTGGCCGACCATGCGCAGCTCGACCGAGGAGGGTGCAAGCTCGGCGCTGATGGTGCCAGCGGCATCCGACAATGCCTCGATGAGGGCGAGCCGAGTAGAGGCCTCGATTGCGGTGCCGAGACGCTCCGCGATGTGTTGGGTGTGCTCGTCCGCCAGTGCTGATGCCTGCGCTACGCCGCCGCGGACTGACTCTAAATATGGTGAAAGGTCCATGACACCACTATGACGTCAATCTGACGTCATATCAAGGGGCCCCAGACGTCAACGCTGACGCCCTCGCACTCCTCGCATCCGGTAGAAACGCACGTGCACGTTCGTTGCTGCCACTCTGCATGCGTTGCAACCTGTGCATCGTGATGGAAACAAACGTGCACGTTCGTTGCCGACACGTGACAGTTTTAATGCACAGCGGGCGAGCTAGGACATTTATGTACGGCGTTTGACAGCCTCGAGCAGCAGTTGCGCGACATCGAGCACTTCGGTCGTCTCCGGCGCGGATCCGGTTGCTTGCATCGCGGTGAGACCATCGGTCAGCATGATTCGGCAGAACGGGCATCCGGTGGCAATGGCATCCTGCCCGTTGCTCTCGCTGCTGGCGAGGGTACGCAGCGCCTCATCCGTGCGGTTCTCGTTGATGCGGGTGCCGATCTTCTCCTCCATCCACATTCGAGCGCCGCCTGCGCCGCAGCAGAAGGATCGTTCCCGGTTCCGAGGCATCTCGGCGACTCTGGCACCAGGCAGTGAAGCAAGCAGATCGCGCGGCGGATCGTAGATCTCGTTGTGCCGTCCCAGATAACACGCGTCGTGGTAGGTGATGTTCCGACCGGCAACTGGGCCCTCGGGCGGCGCCACCGGCGTCAGCCGACCGTCGCGTACCAGGCGGTTGAGCAGCTGAGTGTGATGCACCACTTCGCAGTTGAGGCCAAGCTGCGGATATTCGTTCTTCAAAGCGTTCAAGCAGTGCGCGCAGGTCACGACGATCTTGGTCGCCTTCGCCTGCTGCAAGGACTCTGCGTTCTCCAAAGCCAGCTGCTGGTAGACGAACTCATTCCCAGAGCGCCGCGCGGGGTCACCAGTACAGGTCTCGGAGTTTCCCAGCACGGCGTAACGCACGCCTGCAATGTGCAGCAACTCAGCTACTGCGCGCGTGGTCTTCTTGGCCCGATCCTCGTACGCCCCGGCGCAGCCGACCCAGAACAGGTACTCCACTTCGCTGAGATCTGCAACGTCCTCACCCACTACCGGCACCGGGAACGGAAGTTCCTTGGCCCACTCCATGCGCCCCCGCGGGTTCATGTTCCATGGATTTCCCTTGCTCTCCAAGCCTTTGAAGAGCCCGTTGAGCTCGGTCGGGAACTCCGCAGACATCATGACCTCGAAGCGCCGCATGTCGAGGATGTGATCAACATGTTCGATGTCAACGGGGCACTGCTGGACGCAGGCGCCGCACGTGGTGCACGACCAGAGCACATCAGGGTCAATGACGCCGGGCACGCCATCGCGCACCTCGATGGGGCCAACCAGCGGTCGGGTTGCCTCGCTGCGAGTAGCCTCCGGCAGCGAGGCGCGCGCCGCTTCCGCCGCCTGCAGATAGGGCGCTTTCGCGTACGCGTGGTCCCGCAAATCCATGATCACCAACTTGGGTGAGAGTGGCTTGCCGGTATTCCAGGCCGGACACTGAGACTGACAGCGACCGCACTCAGTGCACGAGGTGAAGTCCAGCAATCCCTTCCAGGTGAAGTCCTCCACCTTGCCAACACCCAACGAGGTGTCTTCGTCGAGGTCCTCGATGGCTGCAAAGTCGATTGGCTTGCCGTCGATCATGATCGGCTGCAAGGCTCCCAGAGCTGGGGATCCAGACGACTCCCGCTTGAACCAGACGTTCGGCCAGACGGTGAATCGATGCCAGGCAACGCCCATGGTGGTGTTGAGTCCGATGACGATGAACCACGCCATCGAGATGATGATCTTGATAGCGGCGATGATCACAAT